>JAOPZG010000258.1 GCA_025964215.1 Conexibacter sp. | reverse complement strand
CGCCGCGCGCGACCTCGGCGCCGTCGCCGAGGCCCAGGCCCGCGTCCGCGGCGAGATGCAGACCGTCGCCCGCCTCGGCGACGCCCGCGACGCGCGCAGCGCCGCCGCCAAGATCCGCCCCCGAGAGACCAAGGCCACCATGATCGCGATCCCCGAGCCGACCGACCTCTGCCGCCTGGCCGAGCGCCACGACACCGACAAGGGCACCATGTACACGCAGGTCTACCACCGCTGGCTGGCGCACGTGCGCGAGCAGCGGCTGCGGATGCTGGAGATCGGCCTCTACAACGGCGGCTCGCTGCGCATGTGGCGCGACTACCTGCCCAACGCGGTCCTGCACGGGATCGACATCGACGCCCGCACGCTCGCCTACCAGGACGAGGTCCCGAACTCGCAGGTGCGGTTGGTCGACCAGGCGAGCACCGCGGCGCTCGACGCGTTCGTCGCCGAGCTCGGCGGCAACTACGACTTCATCCTCGACGACGGCGGCCACACGATGGTCCAGCAGATCGTCTCCTTCGAGGTCCTCTGGCCGCAGGTGCTGCCGGGCGGGATCTACGCGATCGAGGACCTCGGCACGTCCTACTTCCCGCAGTACGGCGGGCAGGACGTGGGCGGCCCGGACACGGCGCTGGCCCACATGAAGCACTTGGTCGACGCGACCAACCGCGGCCACGCGATGCACCCGCCGGCGGGCGTCGCGACGGCGGTCTCGCCGATCGCGATGGCGCAGCTGCGCCGCGACGTGGCGTCGATCCACTTCCACCCCGGGATTGCGCTCGTCGTCAAGCGGTTCTGAGGGCGCGCCCCGCCCGGGCGCGCGCGAGGTACGGCAGCTCGCTCGCGCGGTCCGGGGAGAGGACCGGCAGGTCGTCGAAGAGCGGCGGCGCGAGCAGGCCGGCGGGCCGCAGCATGGCGTGCGCCGTGTAGCGCAGCGAGGCCTCCTCGAAGGAGCCGCCGCGCGCGGTGACGAGCACGACGTCGGCCGAGTCGGGCGCGCCGGTGCCGCCGGCGTCGAGCGCGTCGACGAGGCTCGGCAGCGTCCACTCCTGGTCCTCGAGCAGCAGCAGCGCGAGCGTCGCGTCGTCGGCCGCGCCGAAGGTCGCGTGCCACGCCGGGATCAGCGTGGTGTCGGTCAGGACGTCGGCGGCGAGCGCGAGCGCGACGAAGGACTTCGCCTCGAAGCTGCGCGGCGGCGCGAGGCGCGGGCCGTTGGCGCGGCTCAGCGCGCGGATCAGGTCGCGGTTGGGGTGGTGCAGCTCGCGCGGGACGCGCTTGACCGCGTACGGGTCGTCCATGACGTAGCCGCCGGCGAGCGTGCCGTCGAGCAGCGCGTAGATGGTCCCGGGCGAGACCGCGGGGCCGCGGGTGAGGACGTCGGCGTAGACGAGGTGCGCGCCGCGCTCGCCGGTCCGCAGGTGCTCGGCGAGCGTGTGGAAGTAGACCTCCTCGCGGTTGTAGACCTCGTCGCCCGGGCGCGGGCCGGTGTAGTGGCGCGCGATCCGCTCGAGCATCTCGGCGAACAGGTCGGCGGCGTAGAACGTGCCCTCGACCTGGCCGCCGTAGAGCTGCCCGTCGCCGCCGAGCCCGGCGACGATCGCGGCCAGGTGCGGGTCGCGGTACGCGGGCCCCGCCTGCGCCCAGCCCGTGTCGGCGGCGAACGGCATCAGGCGGTAGCCGGCCTGCGTGGCGGCGACGCGCTCCGGCGCGCCGGGGCGGACGTAGAGGTCGTTGCTCGCGTGCAGGACGACGTGGTCGAAGGGCTCCAGGTGGTCGTAGGCGAAGCGCAGGTTGTCGAGGTGCAGGTGCGCGATGTCGCCCCACTGCGTGACGTGCGAGCGCGGGTTGACGTGGACACCGTCGGGCAGCAGCGGCGCGAGCTGCGCGGGGTCGAGCGCCATGCTCGCCGAGAGGTGCAGGACGACCTGCGTCTGCGCGCCGAGGAAGCTGCGCAGGTTCTCGACCTGGTCGAGGACGACGGCGGGCTGCTCGTGCACGGGCAGGGACACGCAGAGGCGCGGGGCGGAGGGAGCCATCACGTGCGAGGTCGGCCGGCGTGGAGATCGCTTGAGCGGTGCAGCGGCCTGAAGTACCGCCGCGGACATGGCGCCTCAACGCTCGGCGGCCGGAGACGACCACCCGGGTGTGCCCACCTCCCTCCAGGTGCTGGCCCATCGCGGGCTGCTGGATGGTCCCGACCCCGCGCGGGAGAACCTCCTCACCGCCCTGAGCGCCGCCGCCGCGGCCGGCTTCGGGTCGGAGCTCGACGTGCGCGAGGACGCCGGCGCGCTCGTCCTCTCCCACGACCCCGCGCCGTGGGCCCCCGACCGCGACGCGACGGCCTTCCTGTCGGACCCGCCCGGCGACGACCTCCTGCACGCCTTCAACGTGAAGGACCCCGGAGCGGTCCTGCCCGCGGTCGACGTCCTCGCCGCCGCCGGCGCGCTGCACCGCGTCTTCTTCTTCGACGTCGAGCTCGCCTGCCCGGATCTCGAGGAGGCCGCCGCGCTGGCCGCCGCCGTCGCCGCCCGCGGCGGGGCCGTCGCCCGGCGGCTCAGCGACCGCGAGCCCGCCCTTGCCGCGATCCTCTCCGACCCGCAGGTCGAGCACGTCTGGCTCGACGAGTGGGACGGCCCGTGGGTCGACGCGCCGCTCGTCGCCCGGCTGCGCGACGCGGGCAAGTCCACGTGGTACGTCTCGCCCGAGCTGCACCGCCCGCAGCCCGTGGCCTCCCTGCGGCCGCGCTGGGAGCAGCTGCGCGCCTGGGGCGCGCACGGCATCTGCACCGACCATCCGATGGCGCTCGTCGCCGCCCTGGGAGCGCCCGCATGATCAAGGTCGTCATCTTCGACATGGACGGCGTGCTCATCGACGCCGACGCCTGGCACTTCCAGACGCTCAACACCGCGCTGGCCGACGTGCACTTCTCCACCATCACGTGGGCCGAGCACCTCGCGCTCTACAAGGGCCGGCCGACGCGCCGCAAGCTCGACCTGCTGACCGAGCGCAAGGGCCTGGACCCCGGCCTCCACGCGCGGATCGCCGCGCGCAAGCAGGAGCTGACCGAGGCGCTCGTCGCCGAGGCCTGCGTCCCGGATCCCGAGAAGCTCGAGATGCTGCGCGCGCTCACCGCGCGCGGCCTGCGCCTCGCGGTCTGCTCGAACGCCCGCGGCGCCTCCGTGCGGCGGATGCTCGAGGGCGCCGGGATCCTCGAGCACGTCGAGTTCTTCCTGTCCAACGAGGACGTCATCGCCGCCAAGCCGGACCCCGAGATCTACCGCGCCGCGCTCGCCCACCTCGGCGTGCGCCCGTCGGAGTGCGTCGTGGTCGAGGACTCCGAGGTCGGCCGCGCCGCCGCGTACGCCGCCGGCGCCGTCGTCTGCGAGGTCGCCGACCCGAGCGAGGTCAACCTCTACCGCGTGCTGAGCACGATCCGCGAGGCCGAGCAGGTCAACGTCGTGATCCCCGCCGCGGGCCGCGGCTCGCGCTTCGCTGAGGCCGGCTACGTCCACCCCAAGCCGCTGATCGACGTCGAGGGCCGGCCGATGATCGAGCTCGTCCTGCGCGACCTGCGCTCGGTCGGGCGCCCCATCGTCCTGCTCCAGGAGGAGCACATCGCGCGCTACCGCGCCGACGCCGTCATCCGCCACGTCGCGGCCGCCGCCGAGGTCGTCCCGGTCTCGGGCGTCACCGAGGGCGCGGCCTGCACCGTGCTGCTCGCCGAGCAGTACATCGACTCGCCCTCGGAGCTCGTGCTCGCGAACTCCGACCAGGTCGTCGACGCCGACGTCGCCGCGTTCGTCGCGCTGATGCGCGAGCAGGACGCCGACGGCGGGATCATGACCTTCCGCGCGACCGAGTCGAAGTGGTCGTTCGCAAAGGTCGGCGAGGACGGGATCGTCACCGAGGTCGCCGAGAAGCGGCCGATCTCCGACCAGGCGACCGTCGGCATCTACTGGTTCCGCCACGGCGCGGCGTTCGTGCGCTGCGCGAAGCGGATGATCGCGAGCGACACGCGCGTCAACGGCGAGTTCTACGTCTGCCCGGTCTTCAACGAGCTGATCGCGGAGGGCGGGATCGTCCGCACCTACGAGATCGAGCGCTCGGCGATGCACGGGATCGGGACGCCGGAGGACCTCCAGGCGTTCCTCGCGCAGCGTGGCGCGGCGGCGGCCGCCGCGCCCATCGCCGCCTAGGCGGGCTGCAGGACGACGG
>JAOPZG010000257.1 GCA_025964215.1 Conexibacter sp. | reverse complement strand
CGCTCCTTGACGATCCACCGCGCCTGCTTGATCTCCTCAGGGATGGTCGCGCGCATCTGATCCAAGATGTCGTAGATCTGCTCGCGATCCACCCGCACCTCGTCGGTGAGGGGAACCTTCTTGGCGTTGTGGACAAGGTCGTCGAGCTTGTCAATGAGGACCAGGACGTCCATGGGCTAAGCGTCTTTCGTCATCGGGTGAGCTCTTCCTTCAGACGGCGTGCGACGCGCTCAGGCACGAGGCTGTCGATGTCGCCGCCGAACGTGGCGAGCTCCTTGACTCCGCTGGAGCTGAGGAAACTGTACTGCGGGCTGGCCATGAGGTAGAGCGTGTCGACGTTCGGGGCCTGCATCCGGTTGAGCTGGCCCATCTCGAGCTCGTACTCGAAGTCGGAGATGGCGCGCAGGCCCTTGACGATCGTCCGGGCCCCGATCGCCTTCGCGAAGTCGACCACGAGGACGCTGAACGGCTCGGCGCGGACGTTCTCCATCCCGGCGGTCGCCTCCTCGATGAACGAGATCCGCTCCTCGATGCCGAAGATCGGCTGGTTCTTGCGAACGGAGACGTTGACGACCGCGACGACGACCTCGTCGAACTGCGCGGCCGTCCTCCCGATGATGTCGAGGTGGCCGTTCGTGATGGGGTCGTAGCTGCCCGGACAGACAGCGATGCGCTTCTCGTCGGTCATGCCTTGTGTATGCGGAGGAGGGTGTCGCCGTAGCGGCGTTCGAACGTGGTGCTCAGGCCGGGGAGGTCGAGCGGCGTGCGCCGGTCGCTCTCCCCGATCACACGCGCGCCGGGGGCGAGGACCGGTGCCAGCGCGAGCGCCAGCTCCGGCCCCAGGCCGGTCGCGAGCCGGTACGGAGGGTCTAGGAAGACCAGATCGTATGTCTCGCCAGCCTCGGATGCGTCGCGCAGGGCCGCGAGGGCGTCGCGACGGCGCACGACGGCCTCGTCCCGACCGAGCTTCAGGGCGTCGAGGTTGGCGCGGATGACGTCGGCGGCGCGGGCGTCCTTCTCCACCAGGACGGCGCGTGCGGCCCCGCGGGAGAGCGCCTCGATGGCCAGCGCGCCGGAGCCGGCGAAGAGGTCGAGGGCGCGCTCGCCCTGGAGCGGGCCAAGGGCGGAGAAGAGCGCCTCGCGCACGCGGTCCGAGGTCGGACGCGTGTCGGTGCCGGGCGGCGCGCTGATCCGGCGCCCGCCGAGCCTGCCGGAGATCACCCTCATGCGGCCACCGGCGCCGCCTCGGCGCGCTCCAGCTCGGCGCGCAGGAGGTCGTGCTCGGGCGCGGCGAGCTGCGGGTCGCGCTCGAGGATCTCCTCGGCGGTGGCGTGGGCGAGGCGCAGGACCTCGCCGTCGTCGGGCAGGCGGGCGAAGCGGAAGCGGGCGAGGCCGGACTGGCGCGTGCCGGTCAGCTCGCCCTCACCGCGCAGCTCGAGGTCGATCTCGGCGAGGCGGAAGCCGTCGCCGTTCAGCTGCAGCGCCTGCAGCCGCTTGGACTCGCGCGGGCCGAAGAGCAGGCAGAGCGACGCGTGCTCGCCGCGGCCGACGCGGCCGCGCAGCTGGTGGAGCTGGGAGATCCCGTAGCGGTCGGCGTCCTCGACGAGCATCACGGTGGCGTTGGGGACGTCGATGCCGACCTCGATCACCGTCGTGGCGACGAGGACGTCCGCGGAGCCGCCGGCGAAGGCCTCCATCGCCGCCTGCTTCTCGGCGGGGCGCATCTGGCCGTGGAGGAGGACGACCTCGAAGTCGAGCAGCTCGCCGGCCTTCAGCCGCTCGTACTCGGCGGTCGCGGCGCGGGCGTTGAGGGCCTCCGACTCGCTCACGAGCGGGCAGACGACGAACGCCTGGCGGCCGGCGCGCAGCTCCTCGCGGATCCGCTCGTAGGCGCGGTGGCGCTCGGCCTCGGTAGAGCAGACGTGGGTGGCGATCGGCTGGCGCCCGCGCGGGAGCTCGCGCAGCGCGGTCACGTCGAGCGCGCCGAAGTTCGCGAGCCGGAGCGTGCGCGGGATCGGCGTGGCCGTCATGTGGAGGAGGTGTGGGACGAGACCGGGCGGCGCCTTGGCGTCGAGCGCGGCGCGCTGGCGGACGCCGAAGCGGTGCTGCTCGTCGACGACGGCGACGGTCAAGTTGTAGAAGATCACCGGGTCCTCGATCAGCGCGTGGGTGCCGACGATCAGCTGGAGCTCGCCGGTGGAGAGGCGCGCGAGGATCTCGCGGCGGCGCGCGGCGGAGGTCGAGCCGGTGAGCAGCGCGGCGGTCAGCAGCGAGCCCGGCATCAGCGACTGGATCGTCGCGAAGTGCTGCTCGGCGAGCGTCTCGGTCGGCGCCATCAGCGCGGCCTGGCCGCCGTGCTCGACGGCGCGCAGCATCGCGTGGAGGGCGACGACGGTCTTGCCGGAGCCGACCTCGCCCATCAGCAGCCGCTGCATCGGGCGGGCGCGCGCGAGGTCGGCGTCGACGTCGGCCATGGCGTTGTCCTGGTCGCCGGTGGGCGTGAAGGGGAGCGTGCTTCTACGCCAGTCCGCGGTGATCGTGGGCGCGTTCGCGAGCGGCGCCGCGCGGACGTCGGCGCGGCGCTCGCGGCGCAGGCGCAGCTGGACGATCTGGTCGAGCAGCAGCTCGTCGAAGGCCAGCCGGCGGCGGCCGCCCTCGTGGTCGCCGAAGTGCGCCGCGGCAAGTGCGGTAGGTCGATCGGGGAGTTGCAGTGCTTGCTTCAACGCGGTCGGCAGCGGGTCGACCACGTCGAAGATCGCGCGGCGGTGCTCCTGGACCAGCGCCAGCAGCTGGGTCGAGCTGATGCCCTTGGTCGCCGGGTACTGGCCGGCGACGCTCGCCTCGTCGCCGATCGCCACGACCGCGTCGGTCTTGGCGTGGGCGTTGACGCGGAAGCGCGCGTTCCCCTGGTACTTGCCGGCGAGCATCAGCCTCGTCCCGACCGGATACTGCGCCGAGAGCCACGGCTGGTTGAAGAACGTCGCCTTCATGATCCCGGTGCCGTCGGT
>JAOPZG010000247.1 GCA_025964215.1 Conexibacter sp. | reverse complement strand
CAGCCACTCGACCGGCGCGACGTCGTCGGTGTAGACGCGGCCCCCGCGCAGCCCGGGGGCGAGCCGCGCGGCGGCGGTCTCGGCGAGGCCGTCGAGGTCGTCCGGGAGCACGCCGCCGCGGCGCGCGGCGTCCAGGGTCCGCCCGCTCAGCGGGACGTCGGCCGCGACGAGCTGCGTGTTGGTGTCCTCGCTCGGGTCCCGGACGACGTGCCCGAAGCTCGCGCGCATCGTCGCGGTCAGGACCTGCTCGAGCCGCGGCGAGTCCTCCGGGTGGCCGACGTTGACGATGACCATCCCGCCCGGGTTCAGCCGCTGCCGCGCGAGCCGGAAGAACTCCTTCGTCGCCAGGTAGAACGGGATGTAGGGCTGGCGGTAGGCGTCGACGTAGATGACGTCGAAGCGGCGCTTGGTGGCGCGCAGCCAGGGGCGCGCGTCGGCCGCGTGGGTGTGCAGGTCGGGCGCGCGCTCGTCGAACAGGCGCCGGCCGACCTCGGTCAGCTTGGGGTCGATCTCCACCGCGTCGATCCGCGCGGCCGGGAAGAAGTGGCCGTAGGCGCGCGCGACCGTGCCGGCGGCGCTGCCGAGGATCGCGATCGAGCGCGGCGGCGTCGAGCGCGCCGCGAACGGCAGCACGAGCGGCTCGTCCCAGTAGTTGTCGGTCAACCACCGCCCGGGCGTGTAGACCGAGTGCACGGCCTGGCCCTCGTTGAGCTCGAGCTGGCGCTCGCCGTCGTCGCGCTCGACCACGCGGGCGTACTGGTAGGCGGTCTCCTGCTCCCACAGCACGCGGCCGTCGGTCGTCGCCTTCACCGCGCCGGCCGGCAGCGCGAGCAGGCCGGTGAGGAGCGCGGGCGCGAGGATCGCGATCCGCCGGCGCAGGCCGAGCAGCGCGACGATCCCGAGCGCGAGCGCGAAGGCGAGGAAGGTCCGGCGGGTCCCGACGAACGGGATCAGGACGAGCGCGCTGAGGAAGACGCCGACGAGCGAGCCCATGGTCGAGATCGCGTAGAGCCGGCCGGAGACGCGTCCCGCCTCGTCGAGCGCGCCGACGCTGAGGCGGACCGCGTAGGGCGCGACGCAGCCGAGCACGACGACCGGCGCGGCGATCAGGACCAGGACGGCGAGCAGCGAGCCCACGAAGGCGCCGGCGGCGACGCTGTCGAGCGCGTCGACGGAGACGCGCAGGAACGGGCCGGCGACGAACGGCACGGCCGCCATCAGGCCCGCCGCGACGAGGACGAGGCGGCAGAGGCCGGCGAAGGTCGGGTCGCGGTCGGCGAGGCGGCCGCCGATCCAGTAGCCGCCGCTCAGGGCGACGAGGACGGTCGCGATCGTGTTGGCCCACACGATCGTGGACGCGCCGAACCACGGGGCGAGCAGCCGCGCGGCGGCGATCTCGGCTCCCAGCGAGGCGGCGCCCACGACGGCGGCGACGAGGGCGACGGCACGGCGATCCTCCACGGGGTCAGGGTACGCGGTGGCGTCCGTCCCGGGCCATACGGTTCGGGCCATGACGACCGCCGATCTCCGCGCCCTCGACCGATCCGCCGTCTGGCATCCGTTCACCCAGCAGCAGGGCTGGATGGCCGAGGACGCGCCGATCATCGAGCGCGGCGAGGGCTGCACGCTGTGGGACACCGACGGCAACGCGTACCTCGACGGCGTCTCGTCGCTGTGGTGCACGGTCCACGGCCACCGGCATCCGGCGCTCGACGCGGCGGTGCGCGCGCAGCTCGACCGCGTGGCGCACACGACGATGCTCGGGCTCTCGCACCCGCCGGCGATCGAGCTGGCCGAGAAGCTGCTCGCGGTGGCGCCGAAGGGCGACCGCGAGCTGACGCGCGTCTTCTACTCCGACAACGGCTCGACGGCCAACGAGATCGCCCTGAAGATGGCGTTCCAGTGGCACAAGATCCGCGGCGACGTGGAGCGGACCAAGTTCGTGTACCTGGACATGAGCTACCACGGCGACACGATCGGCTCGGTCTCGGTCGGCGGCATCGACCTGTTCCACACGCTCTTCCGCCCCATGCTGTTCGACGGGCTGCGCACGACGCCGGGCGACGTGGAGGGGCTGGAGGCGATCTTCCGCGAGCACGGCGGCGAGATCGCCGCGTTGATCATGGAGCCGCTGGTCCAGGGCGCGGCGGGGATCCTGCTGCATCCGTCCGGCTACCTGCGCGCGGTGCGCGAGCTGTGCGACCGGTACGACGTGCTGATGATCTGCGACGAGGTCGCGACCGGCTTCGGGCGCACGGGCACGATGTTCGCCTGCGAGCAGGAGGGCGTGGTGCCGGACCTGATGAGCGTGGCGAAGGGGCTGACCGGCGGCTACCTGCCGCTCGCCGCCACGCTCGCGACGGAGCGGATCTACGCTGGGTTCCTGGGCGAGTTCGAGCAGTTCCGGACGTTCTTCCACGGGCACACGTACACGGGCAACCCGCTGGCGTGCGCGGCGGCGATCGCGACCCTGCAGGTCTTCGAGGACGAGGACACGCTGCGCGTGCTGGCAGGGAAGACCGAGCTGCTCGGCGAGCTGCTCGAGGAGCAGGTCGCGCCGCTGTCGTCGGTCATGGAGGTCCGGCGGCTGGGGACGATGGTCGGGATCGAGCTGGCGGAGTTCCCGCTGGAGTCGCGCATGGGCCATCAGGTGACGCTCGCCGCGCGGGCGCGCGGCGCGATCGTGCGGCCACTCGGCGACGTGATCGTGCTGATGCCGCCGCTGGCGATCACCGAGGACGAGCTGCGCCGGCTGGTGGCGATCACCGCCGAGGCGATCGCGGTCGCGACGGGGGCCGAGCTGCCCGCCGCCGCGCAGACCGCCGCTTAATCGTCTGACCCTTCCGGTGTTCGGCTGCCCGCAGTCGGACACCGGTGCGGAGATGGGCCCGATGCTGGCGCCCTGAGCGCCGATTTCCTGCGTATCCGATGGCCCGGTTTGGGTAGGTTTGCGAGAGACGCTCACTTCCTCCTATGCCACACCGCGCGGACACCCTCACCGGCTTGCCGCGGCAAATGGCGCTGGCGCTGGCGATCACGGGGATGCTCGCCAGCGCCGCGCCGGCCGCAGCGCAGCAGACGGCTTCACCGACACCGCGCGAGCTGTGGCGGACCTATCCGTTGCAGCAGGGCGGCGGGCGCGAGCCGAAGATCAGGCTGCCGGCGGGGAGCGAGGCGCGCGTGAAGCCCACCGCCCCCGCGAAGGCGGCGGCCTCCGGCGGCGGGAGCGGCGGGGGCGCGACGCTGCCCATCGCCGCC
>JAOPZG010000245.1 GCA_025964215.1 Conexibacter sp. | reverse complement strand
CGGGACCACCACGACGCCGCCCTGCGCTCGCGCCGCCCCGGCGGGCGCGAGGAGGACGGCGAGCAGCAGGACCGCGGCGCGGAGGCCGCGCGAAGGCGCGGAGCGGTGAAGCACGGTTGCGCAACCTACCGCCGCGAGCGGCGCTGCGCCCGTCCACCCCTTGATCCGGCCTTCAGGTGCGCGCGGCTACCCTTCTGCGCACATGCCCCGCCGTCTCCTCGTGCTCGGGTCCACCGGGTCGATCGGCACCCAGGCGCTCGACGTGGTCTCCCGCACCGACGATCTCGAGGTCGTCGGGCTGAGCGCCGCCCGCTCCTGGGAGCCCCTCGTGCAGCAGGCCGTCGACCACGGCGTGGGGCGGATCGCGCTCGCCGACCCCGACGCGGCCGCCCGCGCCGCGGAGGCGTGGACCGACGGCGAGGTGCTCACCGGTGCCGAGGGCCTGGTCCAGCTCGTGCTGGAGTCCGAGGCCGACCTGGTGCTCAACGCGCTCGTCGGCTCCGCGGGCCTCGGCCCGACGGTCGCGGCGCTGGGGGAGGGGATCGACCTCGCGCTGGCCAACAAGGAGTCGCTGGTCGTCGGTGGCGAGCTCGTCACGCAGCTCGCGGAGGCCACCGGCGCGCAGCTCCTGCCGGTCGACTCCGAGCACGCCGCGCTGCACCACCTCCTCCACGGCGTCCCGCCCGGGGCGCTGGAGCGGATGACGATCACCGCCTCGGGCGGCCCGTTCCGCGGCCGCACCCGCGCCGAGCTGGCGGACGTCACCGTCGCCGAGGCGCTCGATCACCCGACGTGGTCGATGGGCGGCAAGATCACCATCGACTCGGCCACGTTGATGAACAAGGGCCTCGAGGTCATCGAGGCCCACCACCTCTTCGGCCTGCCCTACGACAAGATCGACGTCGTCGTGCACCCGCAGTCGATCGTCCACGCGCTCGTGGAGACCGCCGACGGCGCGCAGCTCGCGCACCTCGGCCTGCCCGACATGCGGATCGCCATCGCCTACGCCTTGCACCACCCCGAGATCGTCCCGCTCCCGACCATGCGGCTCAAGCTCGCCGAGATCGGCGCGCTGACCTTCGAGGAGGTCGACCACGACGCCTTCCCGTGCCTGGATCTCTGCCTCCAGGCCGCACGCGCCGGCGGCACCGCGCCGTGCGTGCTCAACGCCGCCAACGAGGTCGCCGTGCACGCCTTCCTGAATGACCGCCTGTCCTTCACCGGGATCGCCGAGGTGATCGACGCGACGCTCCAGCAGATGCCGGGCGGCCCCGTCCGGGCCTTCGAGTCGCTCTTCGAGGCCGACCGCGCGGCGCGCGAGCTCGCCACCGAGCGGATCGGGGCGCGCGCGTAGATGTCCTGGATCCTCGCGTTCGTCGGCTTCGCGCTGCTGATCATCCTCCACGAGCTCGGCCACTTCCTGGCGGCCAAGGCGGTCGGGATGCGCGTCGAGCGCTTCGCGCTCTTCTTCCCGCCGCTGCTCTGGAAGGTCAAGCGCGGCGAGACCGAGTACGGCATCGGGGCGATCCCGCTCGGCGGCTACGTGAAGATCACGGGGATGAACCCGGCGGAGGTGATCCCGCCCGAGCACGAGCACCGCGCCTACTATCGCCAGCCGGTCTGGAAGCGGCTCGTGGTCATCGGCGCCGGTCCGCTGATGAACGTCATCGTCGCGTTCGTGATCCTCTTCGTCCTCTTCGCGGCGAAGGGCGACCCCGTGTCGACGAACAAGGTCGCCGACCTCGCGCCGAAGTCCGCCGCCGTCGGCGTCCTGCAGCAGGGCGACAAGCTCGTCGCCGTCGACGGCGTCAAGGGCAGCCCCGACGACCTGCGTACCGCGATCGGCAAGCACACCTGCGCGGGCAAGGCCACGGTCGAGGGCTGCGTCGCCGCCACGTCCGCGACGCTCACCGTCATCCGCGGCGGCCGCACGCAGCAGCTGGAGATCAAGCCGCGCTACAGCAAGGTCAACAAGCGGATGCTCATCGGCTTCACCTTCGGAGGGACCTACCAGCGCGTGCCGATCGGCGAGTCGGCCGACCGGTCGGCCGACTACATGTGGTTCGTCACGCGGAGCACCGTCGACACCGTCGGCAAGCTCTTCTACGACTCCAAGGCCCGCAAGCAGCTCTCCGGCGTCGTCGGCTCCTACGAGACCACGCGCCAGTCCTTCGCCGCCGACGACCTCGATCTCGCGCTCCGGATCCTCGCGCTGATCTCCCTGTCCCTGGCGATCGTCAACCTCTTCCCCTTCCTTCCGCTGGACGGGGGGCATATCTTCTGGGCGCTGGCCGAGAAGGTACGCGGACGTCCCATCCCGTTCCGGATCATGGAGCAGGCCAGCTACGTAGGATTCGTATTGGTCCTCATGCTGTTCGCCGTGGGGCTGACCAACGACATCGGTCGGTTGCAGGACGGCGGCTTCGGGGTGAAGTAGCGACTGGAGGAGTCGGAAGTGGAGAGCAGCACCGCACCGAAGCGCGCCATCGACGCGGCGACGATCGCCGAGGCCTTCCGCCTCACATCGTCCCAACGCGCCGACGAGGTCGCCATCAGGACCAAGGGCGGTGAGACCTCCTGGACCTGGGCCGACCTGCGCGAGCGCGTCGACCGGCTCGCCGGCGGGCTCCACGCGCTCGGCCTCCGCAAGGGCGACACCATCGCCCTGATGCTGGGCAACCGCCCCGAGTTCCACCAGGCGGACCTCGCGGCGATGATGGTGGGGGCGACGCCCTTCTCCATCTACATGACCTACGCGCCGAACCAGATCGAGTACGTGGTCTCGGACGCCGGCGCGACGATCATCATCACCGAGCAGCAGTTCCTGGAGAACGTGCTCGAGGCGCGCAAGTCGCTGCCGGACCTCGCGCACGTGATCGTGGTCGACGGCGAGGCGGTCGAGGGGACGACGGCGCTGGCCGACGTGGCCGAAGACGGCTTCGACGTCGAGGCGTCGATCGCGCAGCTCGGTCCCGAGGACGTCCTCACGCTGATCTACACCTCGGGCACGACCGGCCCGCCGAAGGGCGTCGAGCTCGCGCACCGCAACCTGCTGGCCGCGGTCGGCGGGATCGAGGAGATCGTCGAGTTCCCCGAGGGCGCGCGCGTCATCTCGTGGCTGCCCAACGCGCACATCGCCGAGCGGGCGGCGCACCACTACCTGCCGATCGTCTTCGGCTTCCAGGTCACGTGCTGCCCCAACCCGCGCGACATCATCTCCTTCCTGCCCGAGGTCCGGCCGCACTGGTTCTTCGCGGTCCCGCGGATCTGGGAGAAGCTGAAGGCGGGCCTGGAGGCGATGGTCGCCGGCCAGCCCGACGAGCAGCGCGAGAAGGCGCAGGCGGCGCTGGCCGCGGCCGTCAAGAAGGTCCAGCTCGAGCAGGCCGGCGAGCCCGTGCCGGAGGAGCTGGCCGCCGCGGTCGCGCAGGCCGACACCGAGATGTTCGCGGGGCTGCGCGGGATGCTCGGCCTCGACCAGGTCGTGGCGATCAACGTCGGCGCCGCCCCGACGCCCGTGCCGGTCCTGGAGTTCTTCCACGCCATCGGCCTGCCGCTCAGCGAGCTGTGGGGGATGAGCGAGACGTGCGGCGGCGGCTCGGTCAACCCGCCGGAGAAGATCAAGATCGGCACCGTCGGCCCGGCGACGCCCGGCTGCGAGCTCAAGCTCGCCGAGGACGGCGAGCTGCTGATCCGCGGCGGGCTCGTGATGCTCGGCTACCGCGGGCTGCCGGAGAAGACGGCGGAGACGATCGATCCCGAGGGCTGGCTGCACACCGGCGACATCGCGCAGATCGACGAGGACGGCTACGTCAAGATCGTCGACCGCAAGAAGGAGATCATCATCAACGCGGCCGGCAAGAACATGTCGCCGGCCAACATCGAGGCGTCGCTGAAGAGCGCGTCGCCGCTGATCGGCAACGCGGTCTGCATCGGCGACGCCAAGCCCTACAACACGGCGCTGATCGTGCTCGACGCCGACTTCGCCCCGGCGTGGGCGGCGCAGAACGGGCTCGGCGAGAAGTCGCTCGAGGAGCTGGCGGGCGAGGACGCCGTCCGGACCGCGATCCAGGCCGGCGTCGACGCCGCCAACGCGACGCTCGCGCGGGTCGAGCAGATCAAGAAGTTCGTCATCGTCGAGGGCGACTGGCTGCCCGGCGGCGACGAGCTGACGCCGACGATGAAGCTCAAGCGCAAGCCGATCGCCGAGAAGTACGACGGCGACATCGGCGGCATGTACACCGGCTAGGGTCAGACCCCCTGCGGCGCGCCCACGCAGAGGGTCAGACCCCTTGAGGCGCGCCCACGCAGGGGGTCAGACCCCTTGAGTCGCGTTCACGCAGGGGGTCAGACCCCTTGAGTCGGGTGCGCTGAGATCTCGCGGGCGCGGCGGGTCAGCTCGACCGTCGCGCCCCGGAGTCCCGCGGGCTCGGTGACCGGCTCGGCGAAGCCGACGCGGGCCGGGGCGGTGCCGCGCGGGGTCTCGAGGACGAGGTCCAGGCCGTAGCGGTCGGCCGCGGCGCAGCGGGCGCTCGTCGCGTCCGGGTAGCCGCCGAGGCCCCGGGCCATCGCGAGCAGCGCGTCGGCGTGGTCGTCGTTGAGATGGGCGACGGCGCCGGCCGCGTTGCCGACCGGGTCGGCCTGCGCGCTCGCGTAGTCGGGCCCGTCGGCCGAGGACATGCGGCCGTAGCCGCCGACCCAGCGCACGCGCTGCACGCGCAGGACGTAGAGCGAGAAGTCGGTGTAGTCGATGTAGTACTTGCCGGAGGCGACCGCGTCGAGATAGGCGGCGCGGGCGGCCGCGTGGTCCTCGCCCTCCGGCTGCTCGGCGACGCCGGCGAGCGTGACGCGTCCGGCCGAGAGCGGGTCGGTGACCGGCGCGGGGTCGACGACGACGAGGCTCGCCCGCGGGTCGCGCGCCAGGTTGCGCCCATGCTCGGCGAGCTGCGAGACGCAGAGGACCGGCGCGCCACCCGGCAGCGCGGCGTAGGTGACCATCGAGCCCCACGGGCCGCCGTCGTCGCTGAGCGTCGCCAGCGTCGCGACGTTCGTGGCGGCGAGCAGGGTCCGGGCCTCCTCGGCCGGCGTGCGCCGCGGGACGTCGGCGACGGGACGCAGCGGCGGTGGGACGGCCGGCGGCGCCTCGGAGGGCACGCCGTGGTCGAGCTCGGGCATGCCCACATCG
>JAOPZG010000385.1 GCA_025964215.1 Conexibacter sp. | reverse complement strand
GGCGGTCGGCGCCCACCACCGGCGCGCCGACCCCGCGGCGGGCGAGCGGCCGCCGGACGTCGACTACCTCGCGCAGGTCGCGCGCTCGGCAGAGCAGCTCGGGTTCGCCGGCGCGCTGACGCCGACCGGCACGTGGTGCGAGGACGCGTGGATCGCGACCGCCGCGCTCACGCAGGTCACGCAGCGGCTGAAGTTCCTGGTGGCCTTCCGGCCGGGGCTGCTCTCGCCGACGCTCGCGGCGCAGATGGCGGCGACGTTCCAGCGCGTCTCGCGGGGCAGGTTGTTGTTGAACGTCGTGGTCGGCGGCGACGAGCTCGAGCAGCAGCGCTTCGGCGACTTCGTCGGGAAGGACGAGCGCTACGCGCGCGCCGACGAGTTCCTGACCGCGGTCCGCGGCGCGTGGGAGCGGCCGCCGTTCGACTTCGACGGCGACTACGTGCGGGTGCGCGGCGCGGAGGTCGCCGACGCGCCGGCGTTCCCGGGGATCTACCTCGGCGGCTCCTCGCCGCCGGCGCTGCGCGTCGCGGCCCGGCACGCCGACGTCTACCTGACGTGGGGCGAGCCGCCGGCGGCGGTGGCCGAGAAGGTCGCGCGCGTGCGGGAGCTGGCCGAGGCCGAGGGGCGCGAGGTGCGCTTCGGGATCCGCCTGCACGTCATCGCGCGCGAGACCTCGGACGAGGCGTGGGCGGCGGCCGACCGGCTGCTGGCCGACCTCGACCCGGCGGCGATCGCGCACGCGCAGGAGGTCCAGCGCCACTCGCAGTCCGAGGGCCAGCGGCGGATGACCGAGCTGCACGGCGGGCGCACCGACGCGCTGGAGATCGCGCCGAACCTCTGGGCGGGCGTGGGGCTCGTGCGCGGGGGCGCGGGGACCGCGCTGGTCGGCTCCTACGCGGAGGTCGCCGACCGGATCGCCGAGCTCCACGCGCTCGGGATCGAGGAGTACATCTTCAGCGGCTACCCCCACCTGGAGGAGGCCTACCACGTGGGCGAGGGCGTCCGGCCGCTGCTCGCGGCACGGGGGCTGCTGGCGGGGTCGGACGAGGCGCCGCGCTTCGCCCGCGACGCCGAGCCGCTCGCCGCGAGCTGAGCGCCCGCGCCATCATGTGCGGGCCATGACCCCGCTCCCCACGGTCCTGATCCCCGGCCTCTACGCGACGCCCCGGCTGTTCTTCGGGCAGCTCCCGGCGCTCTGGCGCTTCGGGCCGGTGACGGTCGCCGACCACACGCGGTCGAACGACCTCGACGCGCTCGCCCGCGGGATCCTGGCGGACGCCCCGCCGCGCTTCGCGCTCGCCGGGCTGTCGATGGGCGGCGCGCTGGCGCTGTCGATCATGCGGCAGGCGCCGGAGCGCGTGGCGCGGCTCGCGCTGCTCGACGCGACGGCGCGGCCGGAGCCCGCCGAGGGCCGGCCGATCCGCGAGGCGGCGATCGCGGAGCTGCGCGCCGGGCGCCTGGACGAGCTGGTGGACGGCTCGTTCCCGCTGCTCGTGCACGGCGACCGCGTGGACGACGCGGAGCTGCGCGCGACGATGCGCGAGATGCAGCGCACGACGGGCGCCGAGGCGGCGATCCGGCAGGTCGAGGCCTACATGAACCGCCCGGACGCGCGGCCGGGGCTGCCCGCCGTCGCCGTCCCGACGCTGGTGCTCGTCGGCGACAGCGACCAGCTCACGCCGCCCGACCGCGCGGCGGAGCTGGCCGGCGGGATCCCGGGCGCGCTGCTCGTCACGATCCCGCGCTGCGGGCACATCTCGACGCTGGAGGAGCCGGAGCTGGTGACGCGCGCGCTCGAGGAGTGGCTCACGGCGCGAGATCGCTGAGGCGGTCGTCGCCGAAGACGAGGCGGCCGTCGGGGAGGGCGATGGTCGGCACGCCGGGGACGCCGAGCGCGATGGCGGCGTCGGTGGCGGTGCGCAGGGCGGCCTTGACCGGGGGACTGGCGATGGCGTCCCGCAGGCCATCGAGTCCTACGCCTTGCGCGATCGCCTCCAGCACCGCGACGTCGCCGAGGTCCGCTCCGTGCGCGAACGCCGCCCGGAACGCGGCCCGCGCGAACGGCTCGCCGCCCCAGACCGCCGCGCGCATCGCGCTCAGCGTGTTCGGCGGCCAGCCCGGCGGCCAGGTGATCGGCGGCAGCCCGTCGCGCGCGGCGCGCCGCTCGATCTCCGCCTGGTTCGCCGCGCGCTCGTCGGTGCGACCCCACGAGCCGCGGCCGCGGTGGTCGAAGATCGCGCCGGCCAGGACGGGCTGCAACCGCGGCGCGGCGCCGAGGACCGCGGTCGCGCGCTCGACCGCGAGGTAGGAGTACGGCGAGCCGAGGTCGTAGTAGAGGACCGTCATCGCGCGCAGAAGGATAGCTGAACAGCCAGCAAGTTATGCTGAGGCGATGAGCGAACCCCGCCGCCGCGACGCCGCCAAGAGCCGTGCCGTCCTGCTCGACGTCGCCGAGCGGCGCTTCTGCGACCACGGCTTCGACGGCGTCAGCCTCCAGGAGATCGGGGCGGCGGCCGGCCTCTCGCGCGGGACGCCGAGCTACTTCTTCGGCTCCAAGGAGGGGCTCTACGGCGCGGTGCTCGACCGCGTCTTCGCGGGGCGCGACGAGGCGACGCGCGCGGCCTTCGCGCCGCTGGTCGCCTGGGCGGCGGACCGCGACGGCGACGAGGCCGGGCTGCGCCGCGCGCTCGGGCGCGCCGTGACCGACTACCTCGCCTTCCTGATCGCCCGGCCGGCGTTCGTCCGGCTGATCGGCTGGGAGGACCTCGCCGGCGGCGCGCGCCTGCGCGAGACGCGCCCGACGGCCTCGACCGTGATGGCCGAGGCGTTCACCGCCGTCCGCCGCGCCGGCCGCCGCCACGGCACCGCGCCGTTCGCGGTCGACGACGCGGTCCTGCTCTTCGTCGCGCTGACCTTCTCGCTGCGCGCCAACCACGACACCTTCCTGGCCGGGATGGGCCGCGACCTCGCGGATCCCGCGACGCAGCGGCGGCACGTGAAGCTCACGGTCGACCAGCTCGCGCACCTCGTGGCGCGGCAGCGCTAGCCGAGGCGCTTGGCGGTCGCCGCCACCGCGGCGCGCGCCTCGTCCGCCAGGCGTCGCGTCAGGTCGGCGGCGGGCTCCTCCGGCGCGAGCGCGTGGGTCTGGCCGGCCCACAAGTTGATGAGGTCGGGGTCGCCGGTGGCGCGGCCGTGGGCGCGCAGCGGCGTGGTGAGGTGGTGGATCTCGGGGTAGGCGGCGGGCGCCGCCGCGGTGTGCTCGCGCAGCAGGCGGTTGACGATCCCGCGGGCGGTGCGGCCGCTGAAGGCGCGGGTCAGCGCGGTGGGCGCGTCGCTCGCCGTCGCGGCGCGCTGGGCCG
>JAOPZG010000238.1 GCA_025964215.1 Conexibacter sp. | reverse complement strand
CGGCCTCGCCGCGGGTCTCGCGACCGTCCTGCTGGGCGCCGCGCCGCCGGTCCTGATCGAGGCCGTCGCCGGGCTGGCGCTGCTCGGGACGCTCGGCGGCGCGCTGCGCGCCGCGACCGACGACGACGAGCAGCGCGAGGCGGCGATCGTCACGTTCGTCGTCAGCGCCTCCGGCGTCACCGCGATCGGGATCAGCGCGCCGTTCTGGGGGCTCGTCGCCGGGCTCGTGCTGTTGGGCGTGCAGCGGGCGCGCTACGGTCGCAAGGCCCGTGAGCCCGCCATCCCGCACCGCTGAGGGGCGACTGACGACCGACCGGCTGCGCGACGACGCGGCCATGGAGGTCGTCCTGCTCGAGGGCTTCCGCGTCGGCGAGGGGCCGATCAGGGACCCTCATCGGCACGACTACCACGAGCTCTTGTGGATCAGCGAGGGCAGCGGTGAGCACGTGATCGACGGCGAGCCGCAGGCCGTCGCGCCCGGGACGGTGACGGTGATCGCGCGCGGGCAGGTCCACCAGTTCCGCCACGCCGACGGCCTCGACGGCGCGATCCTGCGGGTCACCGACGCCGCGCTCGCCGCCGGCTGGCTGCTCGGCGGCCGCGGCGGGCGCACCATCCCGGTGCCGCCCGGCGAGCGCGAGCGCCTCGACGCCGTCCTGCACGCGCTCCACGCCGAGACGCGCCGTCCTCCGGCCCCGTTCGCGCCGGAGCTCGTCGCGCACCTGACCGCGACCGTCCTGCTCTGGCTCGAGCGCTGGCACGCGGCGTCGCGCAGCGAGCGGCCGGAGGCCGACGACGCCGACGTCGCGCTGCACCGCCGCTTCGCCGCGCTGCTCGAGGACGACTTCGCCGGTCACCACGACGTCGCGCACTACGCCGACGCGCTCGCGGTCCCGCCGGCCGCGCTCTCGCGCGCGCTCGTCGCGCTCACCGGCCGGGCGACGAAGGAGCTGATCGTCGAGCGCGTGATGGTCGAGGCGATGCGGCTGCTGCGCTTCACCGAGCTGACGGTGGGGGAGGTCGCCTTCCGCGTCGGCTACGGCGACCAGCTCTACTTCTCGCGCGCGTTCAAGCGCTTCGCCGGCCGTGCGCCGCAGGCCTATCGGGCGGAAGTCCATGGATCGGGCGGGTTCGCCCATACCGCTCCGGGCTGAGCGCGACGACACTGGACGGAGGATGAACCCCTCCGCCTCCGTCACCGTCGGCCCCGCCGCCCAGGGCATCAGCGAGCTCCCCGCGACCCTGCGCCTCGGCGCCGTCCACCTCGCCGTCACCGACCTCGACCGCTCGGTCGCCTGGTACCAGTCGGCGCTCGGCCTGCGCGTCCACCGCCACGACGTCGACTCCGCCGCGCTCGGCGACGGCACCGAGGACGCGCTCGTCCTGCACGAGGACGCGACGGCCAAGCCGCCGCGCCGGACCTCCGGCCTCTACCACTACGCCTTGCTCTTCCCGACGCGCGAGGAGCTCGCACGCGCCGCGCTGCGGCTGGCCGCGACCCGCACGCCGATCCAGGGCGCCTCGGACCACGGCACGCACGAGGCGATCTACCTCGGCGACCTCGACGGCAACGGCATCGAGCTCGCCGCCGACCGCCCGCGCGAGGCGTGGCCCTCGCCCGAGGAGGAGTTCTCCGGCGGCGGCCCCAACCCGCTCGACTTCGACGCGCTGCTCGCGACCGTCGGCGGCGACGGCGACGGCCTGGTCGACGCCCAGGTCCGCCCCGGGCTGCGCGTCGGCCACCTCCACCTGCACGTCGGCGACATCGCGACCGGCCTCGGCTTCTACCGCGACGTGCTCGGCTTCGAGGTCTGGGCGATGCTCCCGAGCGCCGCGTTCGTCTCGGCCGGCGGCTACCACCATCACCTGGGCTTCAACACCTGGCGCGGCGAGGGCGCGGCGCCGATGCCCGCCGGGATCGTCGGCCTGCGCCACTGGACGATCGTGCTCGCCGGCGTCGACGAGGTCGAGACCGTCCGCGCCCGCGTGCGCGCCGCCGGGATCGGCTCCGAGGCGGTGACCGGCGGCTTCGCCGTGGTCGACCCGTTCGGCATGGCCGTGCACGTAGTGTCCTGACTTGCGATTTGGTGTGCATCTCTGAGAGGCTCGGGCGCGAGTCGATCGCCACCCATCGGGGGAGGCGACAGGAGGAGGAGAGAACACCATGTCCATCAAGCGTTGGGCGGCCGCCATGGCCGTCGCGGCGGCGTGCCTGGCCGCGGGTGCGTCGAGCGCCCAGGCGTCGCTGCCCGTCATCTACAACTTCCCGACCGCGATCGCGGCCTCGGCGGTGCAGCCCGGTGGGTCGCCGGCCGGCGCCAACGTGGCGTGCACGCCGTCGGCCGCGCACCCGCGGCCGGTCGTCCTGGTCAACGGCACGTTCGCCAACCAGATCACGAGCTGGAACGCCGTCGCGCCGCTGCTCAAGAACAACGGCTACTGCGTCTACACCTTCAACTACGGCGGCCTCTTCGTCGGGCAGATCGGGTCCTACGGCCCGATCGCCGCGTCGGCCGGCGAGCTGAAGACCGAGGTCGACCACGTGCTGTCGGTCACGGGCGCGTCGAAGGTCGACCTCGTCGGCTGGTCGCAGGGCGGGATGATGCCGCGCTACTACCTCAAGAACCTCGGCGGCGCCGCGAAGGTCAACGCGCTGGTCGGCCTCGCGCCGTCCAACCACGGCACGACGCTCAGCGGTCTCGCGACGCTGGCCGGGTACTTCCCGGGCGCGCTGCCGCTCGTCGGCGCGCTCTGCCCGGCGTGCACCGACCAGGTGCAGGGCTCGCCGTTCATCACGGCGCTCAACGCGGGCGGCGACACGGTCCCCGGGGTCAAGTACACCGTGATCCAGTCGAAGTTCGACGAGGTCGTGACGCCCTACACCTCGGCGTTCCTGACCGGGTCCAACGTCACCAACATCACGATCCAGAGCAAGTGCATCCTGGACCTCGGCGACCACTTGTCGATGCCCTACGACCACGTCGTGGACCGCGAGGTCCTCAACGCGCTCGACCCCGCGCACGCGAGCTCGACGATCTGCACGCCGATCCTCCCCGCGGTCGGCGGCTAGCCGCAGAGGCGGTAGCGGCGCACGTCGGTCACCGTCTTGCCGGAGCGGAGCTTCATCACGATCCGCACGACGACGGTGCCCGACGGGCGCCCGGCGAAGGACAGCTTCGCGCCGGCACGGGGCTTCTTGATCGTGCCGGCGCGCTTGGCCCCGACCATGACGGTGGCCTTGCGCAGCCTCTTGCGGAACGCGCGCTTTACGTGGACCGTGAGGCCGCGTCGGCTGACGCACGCGTGCGCCGGGACCGCGGCGGCGACCACCGGCTGCTGGGAGTCCGCGCCGGCGACCGGGAGCGTCAGGACGCCGGGGTTGCCCGCGTCGGTCGTGATCGTCACGACGGCGGGCGCGACGCTGCCGCGGTAGGCCGCGTCGCTGCCGGCGACGACGAGCCGGACGCGGTGTCCGGCGGCGAAGCGGTGGACGATGGCCGGCAGCGTGACGCTGACCTGCTTCCCGAAGGACGCGGGGCGGATCGGCGCGACGAGGCGGTCGGGCAGCGTGACCGTGCCGTCGGGCGCGACGTCCTCGACCTTCAGGAAGAGCGTGGCGAGCGCGGCCGGCGTGAGCAGGCCCGCCGCGTTGTCGCCCGCGACCGAGACGCGCAGCTGCGCGCGCGGCGAGCCGACGACGTCGGTGTCGGCCGCCAGCGGCGCGCTCGTGTACTGCGCGTAGGTGCCGGGCGCGTCGGAGAGCGGCACGTCCTGGCTCAACGCGCTGATCTCGGTGACCGAGGTCGGCGCGCCGGCGGGCGGCGTGGCGAACGTCGCGGCGCCGCTCTGCACGGCGCCCGCGTCCGGGGTGAGCGCGTCGGTGCCGGAGAGCCGGAAGCTCTGGTCGGCGCCGGCCGGGTAGGCGGGCGCGCGGCCGAAGGCCGGGGTCGCGTCGCCGGTGTAGGGGACCCAGTCGCGGAAGTAGGTGAAGTCCAGCGAGGGCGCCGCCGGGTCGCCGCGGAGGTAGTGGTCGAACCACTGCTCGACCGTGCGGCCCTCGGCGGTCAGGTTGCCGCCGGCGTCGACCGGCGAGTAGCCGTCGTCGCCGTCGCCCAGCTCGCCGGGCGCGGGCGCGCTGTGCGAGTGGCCCCAGGACTGCCACACCATCTTGACCGGCGTGCCCTGGGCCTTCAGCGACTGGTAGGTCGCGGTCGCCTCGTTGAGGTTGAAGAGCGTGTCGTCCTCGCCCTGCAGGAGCAGGGTGGGGATCTTGATCTGCTTGACGTAGGAGCTGACCGAGGCGTGGCGCAGGAGCTGGAGCGTCCCGGCCGACGGCGCGCCGGTGACGCCCGCCTCGACGATGCCCGGGCAGACGCGCGCGTCGAAGTTGGGGCACGAGGTCACGTCGCGCGACGGGTCGACCTGGAGGTTCTGGATCCCGTCCACGATCCCGAGCGCGGTGAAGAGCCCCGCCCACTGGAACTTGCCGACGCCGGGCGTGGTCGACGTGACGCCGCTCGCGATGTCGGTGTTGTTGGGGGCCAGCGAGTAGGCCAGGTCGTTCCACGTGATGATCGGGACGATCGTGTCCACGCGCGGGTCCTGGCCGGCGACCGCGTACTGGATCTGCCCGCCGTAGGAGCCGCCGATCATGCCCACGCGCGGGTCGCCGGGGCCGTCGAGCAGGACGTCGTCGACCGTCGTCCCGTCCTTGGCCGCCTTCGTCCCGCCGAGGAAGGAGACGAGCTGCGCGCCGGCCTTGCCGTCCCAGTCGGGGTCGTCGAGCTCGATCTTGCAGCCGGAGCCGCCGAAGCCGAGGCCGGAGTAGGAGAGCACGACGTAGCCGCGCTGGGCCAGCGCGGTCGCCATCGCCTTCTGGTCGTCCTTGGAGCCGCCGAAGCCGTTGGTCGTCAGGACCGCCGGCGCGGGGTTCGCGTGCGTCGCGGTGGCCGGCGTGTAGAGGTCGCCGACGACGTCGCAGTGCGTGTCGTTGGACGGACCGACGATCGTGTCGAAGTGCAGGGTGCGTACTGTGACCGGCGGAGGATCCGCCGCTGAGGCGCCCACGGGCGCGCTCGCAGCGGCCGCCAGCACGGCCATCGTCGTCAGCAGGATCCCCCGACCCGTCCACATGCGACAGACCTTGCCACGATCGCCACGACGATGCGCCGGTTCCCGGTGCAAGGCATGAGCGACGTCCCCGCCGGGCTCGAGCAGGACGAGGGCAAGCGGCTCCGGAACGGGATCATCTCGCTCGTCGTCCTGGTGATCCTGGTCGGCGCGCTGCTGCTGGCCGTGCCGGGCCTGCAGGACGTGGCAGACCGGCTCGAGGACGTCGCGCCGGGCTGGATCGCGCTCGCCGTCGCGCTGGAGCTCGCCTCGTGCGTGGGCTACGTGCTCGCGTTCCGCATGGTCTTCTACCGCGCGCCGTCGCTGCTGGCGATCCGGCTCGCGCTCTCCGAGATGGCCTTCGGCGCGGTGCTGCCGGTCGGCGGCGCGGGCGGGATCGCGGTCGGCGCGTGGGTGATCAAGGCCAAGGGCGGCTCGCTGCGGCGCTTCATGGAGCGCTCGGGCGTCCTGTTCCTGATCACCAGCGGGATCAACGCGGCGACGCTCGCGCTCGCCGGGCTGCTCGTCGGCGCGGGCATCCTGCACGCGCCGCATCACCTCGTCCTCGGGCTGCTCCCGGGCGTCGTGGCGAGCGGCGGCGTCGCGCTCTTCTGGTGCGTCCCGTCGCTGGCCGCGCGCTTCGCGGTGGTCGAGGACGCCGGCCGGACGATCCGCTGGCTGCACACGACCGCGGGCGTGGTCGAGGAGGCCAAGGCGGAGATCCGCCATCCGAGCTGGCGGCTGCTCGGCGCGGTCGGCTACCTGTGGTTCGACATCGCGATGCTGTGGGTGTCGTTCCGCGCCTTCGGCGACGCGCCGCCGGTCGGCGCGCTGACGCTGGCGTTCCTGATTGGGTACCTCGGGAACGTGGTGCCCATTCCTGGCGGGATCGGCGCGCTCGACGGCGGGCTCACCGCCGCGCTCGTGCTCTACGGCGCCGACCCGGCCTCTGCGGCCGCGGCGGTGCTCGTCTACCACGCGATCGTGCTCTGGGTGCCGACGCTGCTCGGCACGATCGCGTTCCTGCGGTTGCGGCCGACGCTCACCGAGCCCATCGTGCTGGGCCCGGAGCGCCGGCCGCGCTGATCAGTGGGCCGTGTACTGCGCGGACTCGCGGCGCACGAGCGCGACGAGGTCCCCGAGCGCGACGTTCGCGTCGACCAGGTGCAGGCCCCACGTAGGGTCCGGGAGCGCGTGGAGCTCCGGCGCGCCGGCCTCGCCGGTGATGCGCAGGACGTTCGCGCCGCCCTCGCTCGAGCACTGCCCGGTGTAGGCGTGGGCCTCGATCCACGGCGTGGAGACCGCCGGCGTCGGCAGGCCGACCTGCGTGGTCAGCGCGCCGATCGTCGTGCCGGGCGCGAACGGCGCGCTCGGGTAGCGCGAGGTCAGCGGCGCGGAGCCGCCGCCCAGCGCGGCGGGGTTGGTGCAGAGCACCTCGCGGCCCTTGGCGCTCTCGCCCGGGACGACCGAGCGGCCGGTGCCGGCGACGCCGAAGAGCGCGCCAGCGGGCGGCGTGGCGTTGAACGTGGAGAACGCGATCACGCAGCGCAGCTGCGTGGCGGCGCGGCAGGCCTTGACGTTCTGGAAGTCGCCGCCCTTGTCGGAGCCCTTCTTCACCAGGACGTTGCCGCCGAGCAGGATCGCCGAGACGAGCCGCTTGCGGACCTTCGCGTTCTTGTCGATCTCCTGGGCGATCAGCTGGCGCAGGACGAACGAGCCCTGCGAGTGCCCGATCAGGACGATGCCGCGACCCTTGTTGTCGTGCTTGAGGTAGTCGCGCCAGGC
>JAOPZG010000234.1 GCA_025964215.1 Conexibacter sp. | reverse complement strand
GAACGTCGTGCGCCCCGGCTGCGAGTCGACCTCGAGCCGGCCGTCCATCCGCTCGGCCAGCTCGCCGGCGATCGCGAGGCCGAGGCCGGAGCCCTGCGCGTCGTCGGAGGTCACGAAGGGCTCGAAGATCCGGGGGAGCATCGTCCGATGGATACCCGGTCCGAAGTCCCCCACGCCCAGCCGGGCGCGATCGCCGCGGCGCGAGGCCGAGACCACGAGGTCGGTCCCCGGCGGCGTGTGGACGATCGCGTTGTCGATCAGGATCCGCAGCACCTGCGCGACGCGCTCCTGGTCGCAGTCGACCTCGACCGGCTCGGGCGGCAGCCGCAGCTCCATGTGCGCGTCGTGGGCGACGAGCGCCGGCGCGAACTCGTCGGCGATCATCCGCGCGACGTCGCCGAGGTCGGCCCGCGCGACGCGCAGCTCCAGCGACCCCGCCTCGAGCTTGGACAGATCCAGCAGGTCGACCGCGAGCTTCTGCATCCGCAGCACCTGCTGGCGCAGCTGGGTGACGAACCGGCGCCGGTCCTCCTCGTCGAGGTCCTCCTCCTCCAGCAGCTCGAGGAACCCGCCGAGCGAGAAGAGCGGCGTGCGCAGCTCGTGGGAGGCCGTCGCGATGAAGCGCTTGCGCGCGTCGTCGAGCTCGGCGAGCTGCCGCCGCATCTGCTCCAGCGTCTGCGCGAGCTGCCCCAGCTCGTCGCTGGACTCGACCGGGAAGCGCGCGGTCAGATCGCCCTCGGCGACGCGATCGGCGACCGCCTCCAGCCGCCGCACGCGCAGCGCGACGCCGCGCGCGACCATCCACGCGCCGATCGCGGCCACGAGCAGCGCGACCAGCGAGGCGACCAGGACGCGGTTGCGCACGGTGTCGACGTCCGCGTCGATGTCGCTCAGCGGTCGCGAGTAGACGATCACCGACCCGACGACGCGCTTGTGCGTGCGCGGGTCCTCGTAGATCAGCGGGACCGCGGCCTCGCCGACGCGGCCCGCGTCGCCGGCCTCGATCGCCGTCGCCGGCCGGCTCGTCGTCGCGGCGTCGATCGCCACGTCGAACTGGAGGTCGCGGATCTCGACCTGCCGCGTCGAGTCCGACTTCGGGTAGGTGCGCAGCTCGCCCGGGTTCGAGTAGAGCCCGAGCAGCGTCACGCGCGCGGTCGCGGAGTCGGCGGCGTCGCGCACGAGCAGGTCGATCCGCGCGGCGGAGTCGCCGTGGTCGATCGCCACGTCGATCCCGCGCGAGTAGCGCAGCGCCGACATCTGGAGGCTCTTGAGCGCCTCCTGGCGCAGCCCGTCGCTGAGCGAGCGGAGCACGCCGAGGCCGACGATCGCGACCGCCCCGAGGACGATCACGAACAGGGACAGCGCGAGGCGGGTGCGCAGCGATCTCATTCGCGGCGCGAAGTCTGGCGGGTGCTAGCGCGCTTCGTCGCGGAAGCGGTAGCCGACGCCGCGCACCGTGAAGAGGTACTCGGGCTCCTTGGCGTCGGTCTCGAGCTTCTCGCGCAGGTGCCGGATGTGCACGTCGATCGTGCGGGGATCGCGGTAGGCGCTGTCGCCCCAGATCCGCGTGAGCAGCATGTCGCGGGTGAAGACGCGCCCCGGGTTGCGCGCCAGCGCGTTGAGGATCTCGAACTCCACGAAGGTCAGCTCGACCGTGCCGCCGCGGACGTGGACCGCGCGCTTGGCCGGGTCGATGTCGAGCTCGTGGACCGAGAGCGGCTGCTCCTCGGCGTCCGGCTCGGCCTGCGTCTGCATCCCGGCGCGGCGCAGCGCGGCGCGGACGCGGCTGCGGAACTCGCGCAGCGAGAACGGCTTGGTGATGTAGTCGTCGGCGCCGAGCTCGAGGCCGAGGACCTTGTCGATCTCCTCGGTCTTGGCCGTCAGCATGATGATCGGGACGGTGTGGCGGGCGCGGATCCGGCGGCACACCTCGAGCCCGTCCATGCGGGGCATCATCACGTCGAGGACGACGAGGTCGAAGTGGCCCTCGTTGAAGCGCGCGAGCGCCTCGCGACCGTCGGCGGCCGTGGTCACCTCGTAGCCGTCCTTGCGCAGCGGGAAGCTCAGGAGCGTCTGGATCGACTGCTCGTCGTCGGCCAGCAGGATTCTGGGTGCGCGTTCAGCCATCGCGTGAGACACACTGTAGGTGGATGCTCGATCCGCGCCTCTATCGCGTCGCGTTCGTGCCCGTGCTCCTCGCGCTCCTGGTCGCGGCGTTCTCCCTGCAGGACCGGCCCCGGCCGATCGGGACGACGCAGTCGCCGGAGGGCTTCGACGAGATCCGGGCCGGCCAGACGCTCGCCGACCTCGCCCACCGCTATCCGGACCGCCGCCCCGGCAGCGCCGCGGACACGCGGCTGGCCGGGGAGATCGCGGCGTCGCTGCGGCGCTCGGTCCCCGGCACGGTCGAGGAGCATCACTTCACCGGTGAGACGATCGACGGCAAGCGCGACCTGGTCGACGTCGTGGCGACGCGGCCGGGCGTCCCGGGGCCGGGGATCGTGGTGGTCGCGCACCGCGACGCCGTGGCAGGGCCGGCGAGGGCCGAGCTCTCGGCGACCGCGGCGCTGCTGGAGCTCGCGCGCGTCGCGGCCGACGGGCGGCTGCGCCGGACCATCACCTTCATCTCGACCTCGGGCGGCAGCGGCGGCTTCGCGGGCGCGAGCGAGGAGGCGCGGCGGCTGGAGGGCCGCGCCGACGCGGTGATCGTCCTCGGCGCCCTGGGCGCGGCGGGCAGCCGGCGGCCGTTCGTCGTCTCGCTGTCGGACGGCCGCGGCCAGGCGCCGGTCCAGCTCCAGCGCACCGTGCAGTCCGCGGTCCGCGCCGAGGTCGGGACCGACGCCGGCGCGCCGCGCGCGCTCACGCAGTGGCTGCGGATGGCCGTGCCGGTGACGATCTCCGAGCAGGGGCCGTTCCTGCGCGCCGGACAGCCCGCAGTCCTGCTCTCGGCCGGCGGCGAGCGCCCGCCGGCGGCCGGCGCGCCGCTGCGCGAGGACCGGATG
>JAOPZG010000210.1 GCA_025964215.1 Conexibacter sp. | reverse complement strand
TCCTGGCGGAGGCGAGCGACACCGCCGTGCCGGTCGCCATGGACGGCCAGGAGTTCCAGCTCGACCACGGCCACGTCGTGATCGCGGCGATCACGTCGTGCACCAACACGTCCAATCCATCGGTCATGCTCGCCGCCGGCCTGCTGGCCCGCAACGCGGTCGCCAAGGGCCTGACCCGCGCGCCGTGGGTCAAGACGTCGCTGGCGCCGGGCTCGAAGGTCGTGACCGAGTACTACGAGCGCGCCGGGCTGACCGGCGACCTCGAGGCGCTCGGCTTCAACCTGGTGGGCTACGGCTGCACCACGTGCATCGGCAACTCCGGCCCGCTGCCCGACGAGATCAGCGCGGCGGTCCAGGAGGGCGACCTCGCGGTCACGTCGGTCCTCAGCGGCAACCGCAACTTCGAGGGCCGCATCAACCCCGACGTCAAGATGAACTACCTGGCCTCGCCCCCGTTGGTGGTGGCCTACGCGATCGCCGGGACCATGGACATCGACTTGGTCAACGAGCCGCTCGGCGTCGGCAGCGACGGCGCCGAGGTCTTCCTGAAGGACGTCTGGCCCTCGACGGCCGAGGTCGCGCGCACGGTCGAGGAGGCCGTGCAGTCGGACATGTTCCGCTCGTCCTACGGCGAGGTCTTCGACGGCGACGCGAACTGGCAGGGGCTCGAGGTCCCGACCGGCGACCGCTACGCCTGGGACGCCGACTCCACCTACATCGCCAAGGCCCCGTACTTCGAGGGCATGGAGGCCGACCCCTCGCCGGTCACCGACATCGAGGGCGCGCGCGTCCTCGCCAAGTTGGGGGACTCGGTCACGACCGACCACATCTCGCCCGCGGGCGCGATCAAGAAGGACGGCCCGGCCGGCGCGTACCTCCAGGGGCGCGGCGTCGAGCCCAAGGAGTTCAACTCCTACGGGTCGCGGCGCGGCAACCACGAGGTGATGATCCGCGGCACGTTCGCGAACATCCGCCTGCGCAACCAGCTCGCGCCCGGCACCGAGGGCGGCGTCACGCGCCACCTGCCGGACGGTGAGCAGACCTCGATCTTCGAGGCGAGCGAGCGGTACATCGCCGACGGCATCCCGCTCGTCGTGCTCGGCGGCGCCGAGTACGGCTCGGGCTCCTCGCGCGACTGGGCGGCCAAGGGCACCAACCTGCTCGGCGTCCGCGCCGTGATCGCGGTGTCCTTCGAGCGCATCCACCGCTCCAACCTGGTCGGGATGGGCGTGCTGCCGCTCCAGTTCCCCGAGGGCGAGACGGCGGAGTCGCTCGGCCTCACCGGCGAGGAGGAGCTCACGATCACGGGCTTCGCCGAGCCGCTCAACAACGGCGAGCTGCCGCGCGAGGTCGACGTGCGGGCCGGCGACGTGTCGTTCACGGCGCGCGTCCGGATCGACACGCCGAAGGAGGCGGACTACTTCCGCCACGGCGGGATCCTGCGCTACGTGCTGCGCCAGCTCTTGGCCGAGGCCGCGTAGGCGCAGCCACCGCCCCCGCCCCCGCCCCGTCACCACGAGGGGGTGGGCCTGTTGGCCGCGGCCTCGCCGCGCCCGACAGGCCCACCGGTTGCCAGCGGGTCCGGCGTGGGGTGTTGGTGGGGAGTTCCGTCGCGTTCGTGGTGCCATGGGTGGTTGGCGGTCCTCCAGGATCCTCCGCATGGAGACGGTGGACGCGAGGCTCGCGGTGGTCGCGGCGAGGCAGGGAGGGGTGGTGGCGCTGCGGCAGATCCGTGCTGCCGGGCTCAGCGCGCGGGCAGCCCAGGAACGCGCCGAGGCTGGTCGCCTGCATCGGATCCACCCCGGCGTCTACGCCGTCGGCCATCGCGCCGTCTCGGTCGACGGGCGGCGGATCGCGGCCGTCCTGGCGTGTGGAGAGGGTGCGGTGCTCGGTCGTTTCAGTGCGGCGGCGGCATGGCGGGTGCTGAACGACGACGGCCGGCGGTTCGACGTCGTGGCACCGGGCCGCAGCGGCGGCCGCGTCGGCGACTCGCGGTGGATCGATCTGCGACGGACCCGCCGTCTGGACGACCGGGACGTCACCGTCCTGCGCGGGATCCCGATCACGACGGTGAGCCGGACACTGCTGGACCTGGCCGGGTGCGCCCGCGCCCGCGTCCTGGGCCGCGCGCTGCACGAGGCCGAGGTCCTGCGTCTGCTCGACGTGGACGACGTGGTGGCGACCATCGAGCGCAACCCGGGCCGCCGGGGCGTGCGGGCGTTGCGCGTCGCGCTGGGCGTCACGGGGTCGGAGCCGGGGGTCTTCACCGACATGTTCGTTGCGTTGTGCGTGGACTTCGGACTGCCGACGCCGCGGCTGAACGTGCACGTCGATGGTGGCGACCGCCTCTACGAGGTCGACGCGCTCTTCGAGGCCGAGCAACTCATCATCGAGCTCGACGGGCGCCAGGTGCACGGGACGGCCCGCAACTTCCAGACCGATCGTCGCCGCGACAGCGTCCTGGCCGCCCACGACTTCCAGACGCTGCGCTACACGTGGCACCGCTTGCGCGACGAACGCGCCGCGGTCGCCGGTGAGCTTCGCCGCACGCTGGCGCTGCGCTCGCGAGCGACGGGGCGTTCCGCGGCGTGACGAGCG
>JAOPZG010000178.1 GCA_025964215.1 Conexibacter sp. | reverse complement strand
TTCGCCTCGGAGACCGCGCACTTCTGCGCCGAGCAGTGCCTCCGGATCCACGGCGGCTACGGCTACTCCAAGGAGTACGAGATCGAGCGGATCTACCGCGATGCGCCGCTGCTGCTGATCGGCGAGGGCACCTCGGAGATCCAGCGGATGGTCATCGGCAAGAAGCTGCTGCAGCGGCACAAGATCTAGCTCTGCGCAGCGGGCGGGCGCCGGGCCGATGAGTCCGGCGCCCTGTGGCAGTCTTGGGGCCATGAGCAAGGTCACCGCGCAGGTCGCGATCTCCCTCGACGGCTACGTCGCCGGGCCGGAGCAGAGCGAGGAGAACCCCATCGGCGTGGGCGGGATGCGCCTGCACGACTGGCATCGCGAGCCCGAGGGGCAGAGCGCGGTCGACGCCGAGGTCACCGCGCGGATGCTCGAGGGCAACGGCGCGTACGTGATGGGCCGCAACATGTTCGGGCCGATCCGCGGGCCGTGGAGCGGCGACTGGCGCGGGTGGTGGGGGCCGGAGCCGCCGTACCACGCGCCGGTGTTCGTGCTGACGCACGAGCCGCGGGAGTCCTTGGCCATGGAGGGCGGGACGACGTTCCACTTCGTCACCGAGGGCTTCGACGCGGCGCTGTCGGTCGCGCGGGAGGCGGCGGGCTCGCTCAACGTCGCGATCGCCGGCGGGGCGAGCGCGATCAACCAGGCGCTCGCCGCGGGCGTGGTCGACGAGCTCTTCCTGCACGTCGTCCCGATCGTCCTGGGCGCGGGGGCGCGGCTGCTCGAGGGCGTCGGCACGCCGTCGTTCGAGATCGCCGAGGTGCTGTCCGCGCCCGCGGTCACCCACATCCGCTACCGCGCCGTCCGCTAGCGTGCGGCGTCGTGAGCAGCGACGCACCGCAGTTGATCGAGCAGGCCGCCCGTTCCCTCCTGGAGGAGGTCACGGCGCTCAAGCCGATGAAGCTCGTCGTCGGCATCGACTTCCACGGCCGCGGCGACACGCAGCAGTTCCGCCTGGAGCTGCCCGAGATCAAGGTGACGAAGGACATCGCCGCGGACGCGCGCGTCCGCATCGAGATGCGCCGCGACTTCTTCAACCTCATGGTCGAGCACGGCGCCAAGGTCGACGACTGGGCCCAAGCCGTCCACGAGGGCCGCCTCAAGGCCACCGGCGTCCAGCAGTACCTCCAGCTCATCCAGCGCGTGGTCGAGAAGCACCAGGAGCGCGCGCGCCTGCGGCGCGCGCACAAGGAGCGCCCGGCGAGCTAGGGCGTCAGCGCCGGGACCTGCTGCGTGATGCAGTGCGGGCCGCCGCCGCCGAAGGCGTGGATGACGCCGGGGACGCCGATGACCTCCTTGGTGCCGGCGAAGGCGTCGACGATGCGTGCGTGCGCCTCGGCGTCGAGGTCGGGTTGGCCGGCGGTCGGGAAGACGACGAAGCGGTCGCCGACGTAGAAGTTCATGTAGGAGGCGACGATGCGCTCGCCCTCGACCTCGGCGTAGGCGAGCGGGTCGAAGTCGATGACCTCGAGCCCGGCGGCGAGCGCGATCTCGCGGTTGCGGGCCAGGTTGTCGTGGTTGGGGTTGTCCGCGGAGGCGCGCTGCAACAGCACGACCCCAGGGCGGACGAAGGCGGCGATCAGGTCGACGTGGCCGTCGGTGTCCTTGTCCTCCAACAACCCCTGGCCGAGCCAGACCACATCGGTCACCCCGAGGTAGTCGCGCAGGTGCTGCGCGATCTCCTCGCGCCCCAGCGACGGGTTGCGGTTGGGGTGCAGCAGGCACTGCTCGGTGGTCAGCAGCACGCCGGTGCCGTCGACCGCGATCGAGCCGCCCTCCAGCACCAGCGGCGCCCGCACGACCTCGGACCCCACGCGCCCCGCGAGCAGCCCGCCGATCGCCTGGTCGTTCTCATAGCCCTCGAACTTGTTCCCCCACGAGTTGAAGCCGAAGTGCACGCCGACGCGCGTGCTCGGCTCCTCCACGTGGTCGACCACGAAGATCGGCCCGCTGTCGCGCAGCCACGAGTCGTCGACCGGGAGCTGGACGACCTCCACGCCGCCGTCGAGCGCCGCGCGCGCCTCGGCGACGTCGGCCGCGTCGCGGGCGACCATCGTCACCGGCTCGAAGGCCGCGATCGCGTTCGCGACCCCCGCGCTCTCGGCCTTCGCGGCGCCCAGCTGGCCGCCCCACAGCTCCCGCCGGCACGGCCACGCCATCAGCGTCCGCTCGTGGGGCGCCCACTCGGGCGGCATCGTCAGTCCGGCGGCGGCAGGCAGGATCATCGCGGGCTGGAGCATGCCATCTACGATGTCGCCCATGGGCACGAAGGTCCGGCCGATCAGGTTCCAAAGTGGCCTGCTCGAGGAGCTGGAGCAGCGGCTGCACCGCGAGGGCGAGGACCTCTCGCACTTCGTCAACGCCGCGGTCGACCGGGCGATGCGCGGCGAGCCCCGCCCGCTGCGGCTGGTGCCCACGCCGCCGAGCCGCCAGGAGCTCCTCGACGCGGCCGTCGCGTACCGCCGCGCGCTGCTCGCCCGCGACGACCGCCAGGCGCGCGCGCAGGTCGAGGGCCTCGTGCACCGCGGCGCCCCGATCGTCGACGTCTACACCTTGGTCCTCGCGCCCGCCCTGGAGGAGGTCGGCGAGCTGTGGGATCGCCAGGAGATCACGGTCGCCGACGAGCACTACGTGACCGAGGCGACCGCGCAGCTCCTCAGCGAGCTCGCGCCCGACCGCCGCCTCGCGCCGACGCGCGGCCGGCTCGCCGTCGTCACCGGCTCGCCCGACGAGCACCACGCGCTCGGCGCCCGGATGCTCGCCGACCTGCTGGAGCGCGGCG
>JAOPZG010000166.1 GCA_025964215.1 Conexibacter sp. | reverse complement strand
CACGATCGTCCACGCGCGCCGCACGCGCGCCGCGGTCTCCGCCGCCGGCGGGCGCAGGGTCTCCCACGCGGCGACCGCCGCGACCACGATCCCGGCGAGGACCGCGAGCACGAGCACCGTGGTCGTCGCGGAGCTCGCCGCGTCCTTGATCGCCCCCGCGTCGCGGCCGTCGAGCGCGTCGCCGACGTCGAGCACCTTGCGCAGCGCCAGCGCCGCGGCGCCGAGGATCGGGATCAGCGCCGCGATCGTCCGCAGCCGACCGGGCACGATCGCCACGAGCAGGAGCGCGCAGACCGGCAGCGCCAGCACCGAGCCGCGGCTCTGGCTCAGCAGCGCGACGTCGAGCAGGACGACCGCGAGCGCCGTCGCGATCCCGCGCAGGAACCACGGCACCCGCCCGCTCGCGGCGAACGTCACCGCCGGCCAGAACGCGATCAGCCACGTCGCGGCCGCCGCGTTGGCGTAGCCGGCGGGCTTGATCATGCGGTCGCCGTCGAAGAACGACGACGGGTCGGCGGCGAGGCCGACGCGCAGCAGCGTGATCGTCCCGAGCACGCCGACGCCGAGGGTCCAGAGCCCGAGCACCCAGGCCGCCGTGTCCGGCCGCTGCGGCCAGAGCGCGAAGAGCAGGAAGGTGACGAGGTAGAGCAGCGTGCGGTCGGCGCCCTCGAGCGCGACGCCGCCGTCGTCGGCCCAGGCGATCGAGGCGAACGACCACGCCGTGTACGCAGCGAGCGCGAGCGCGGCGACGCGGAGCGCGACCGGCAGCTCGGCCCAGCGCGGCAGCGGCAGCGCGACGACCGCGAGGCCGAGCAGCGCGAGGAAGAGGATCGCGCCCGGCGCCCAGCGCGTCAGCGGCTGGCCGCCGTCGAGCGGGATCCACGCCAGGAAGACGCCCACGGCGACGAGGGTCGGCGCCGTGATGGGCGCCGCGCGCAGCCGGTTCAGCATTGGACTAGCCCTCGAGCTTCCGGTTGATCGCCTGGATGGTGGCGTTGAGCTGCCGGCCCGTGGCGGCGACCGCGCTGCGCAGCCGGCCTTGGGCGGCGAGGATCGCGCGCGGGTCGTCGCGGCTGAGCTCCCCGCGCGCCTTGCGCAGCGCGGCGCCGTACGCGGTGACCTCGGCGACGAACCGGCGATGCAGCGGCGCGAGGCCGGCCGGCGGGTCGACGGCGCGCAGGTCGCCGACGGTGGTCGTGACCGCGGCCTCGTAGGCCAGGAGCGTCTTGCTGTCCTGCGCCGCGTCGCTCGTCGGCGTGATCCGCGACTGGAGCGCCGTGAAGCGCGACGCGAGCTCCGTCTGGGCCTTGTTGAGGGCCTTGACGTAGCCGCTGTGATCGTCGCCACCGCCGCAGCCGGCGACCACGACGGCCAACGTGAGGGCGAGCAGGACTCCCGCGCGGACGCGCATACAGCGGCGGACCATAGCTGCCGCCGCGGCCGCGACCGCCTACCCTCGACGCCCCTATGGCCCGGCTGCCCGACGGTGAACGACCGCCCGCCGACGGCACCCTGCCGCCGGAGGCGCTGCGTGGGCTGGGCGCGCCGGAGCGGCCGTTCGGGCTCTACGTGCACGTGCCGTACTGCGCGTCGATCTGCGGCTACTGCGACTACAACACCTACATCCCGGGCGACGGCGCGACGAGCGGGTTCGCCGCGATGGCCGAGCGCGAGCTCGACCTGGCGCGCGCCGTCCTGGGCGACGCCGCGCCGCCCGCGCAGACCGTCTTCGTCGGAGGTGGCACGCCGACGCTCCTGCCGCCGGCCGAGCTGGCGCAGATCCTGGAGGCGATCCGCGCGCGCTTCGGGCTGGTCGAGGGCGCCGAGGTGACGACCGAGGCCAACCCGGAGTCGGTCGACGCCGCGTCGCTGGCCGCGCTGCGCGAGGCCGGCTTCACGCGGATCTCGCTCGGGATGCAGAGCGCGGCGCCGCACGTGCTGGCGACGCTCGACCGCCTGCACACGCCCGGCCGCGCGGTCGCGGCGGCGCGCGAGGCGCGGGCGGCGGGCTTCGAGCACGTGTCCTTGGACCTCATCTACGGCACGCCCGGCGAGAGCGCCGAGGACTGGCGGCTCTCGCTGGAGACCGCGCTCGAGGCCGAGCCCGACCACATCTCGGCCTACTCGCTGATCGTCGAGCCCGGCACGGCCCTGGCCGCCCGCGTGCGCCGTGGCGAGCTGCCGGCGCCCGACGACGACGTGCTGGCGGATCGGTACGAGACGACCGAGGCCGTGCTGAGCGGCGCGGGCCTCGGGTGGTACGAGGTCGCCAACTGGACGCGGACCGACGCCGACCGCTGCCATCACAACCTGGGGTACTGGGCCGGCGGGGACTGGTGGGGCGTGGGCCCGGGAGCGCACTCGCACGTCGGGGGCGTGCGGTGGTGGAACGTGCTGCATCCGACGCGGTGGAGCGCGATGGTGGAGGAGGGACGGTCGCCGGCGGCGGGGAGGGAGCAGCCGGATGCCGACGGCGCGCGGCTGGAGCGGGTGATGCTGGCGGTGCGGTTGCGGGAGGGGCTGGCGCTGGAGGGGCTGGGCGCGGGCGCTGCTGGTGTCGCCGCGCAGTTCGTGGAGGACGGGCTGGTGGAGCGGGGGCCGTTGGAGGACGACGGGCGCGTGGTGCTGACGGTGCGCGGGCGGCTGCTCGCGGACCGGGTGACGCTGGCGCTCGCGGCGTAGGTGGCGCTCAGTGCGGGCGTGCATCGGAGTGCGCTGCGTGGTCCGTCGTCACCGAGGGGAGTGAGGCGGGGTTGGCGCGCGGGGCGCGGGCTCGCCGTCCGCGGGCGCCTTGGCGCGGGTCGTTCGTACGCAGGTGCTCTCCGCGAGCACCTCACGACGAATCGCACCTGACCCGCGCATATCGCGGGCTAGGTGCGATCGAGCGTCGAATCGCCCGCCCGCGACCGCCACGGACGACCCTGGGCGCCGCGCACCACCGCTCCCGCCTCGCTCCCTCGCTGACGACGGACCACGCGGCGCACAGCGACCAACGCCGCGCGCTGAGCGCCTCAAGCGTCTGCGGCATCCCCGAGCAGCCGCTCGACGAGCACGCAATCCCGCCACACGCCCTCGAGCTGCCCGTGATGCCGCTGCACGCCGACGACCGTGAACCCCGCCGCCTCGTGCAGCGCGATGCTCGCCCCGTTCGTCGCGAAGATCCGCGACGTCAACTTGTACAACCCGATCTCCTCGGCCGCGACAGCCAACGCCTCCAACAACGCGAACCCGACACCCAGCCGCCGCGCGTCGCCGGCCACGTACACGCCGTGCTCGCCGATCCCCGCGTACACATCGCGCTCCGAGTACGGGCCGATCTTCGCGAAGCCGACGATGCCGCGGCCCTCGGCCTCGGCGACGATCACCGGCAGCCGCGGGCGGACGGTCCAGCCGGCGACCTCGGCGGTGCCGCGCGGGCGGGTCTCGAAGGTCGCCTGGCGCTCGGCGATCCCCTCGTTGTAGATCGCCGCGATGCGCTCGGCGTCGCCGGGATCGGCACGGCGGATCGTGATGGCGCTCGACGGCAGGTGCCGGATTCTACGACGCGTACAACCCGTGGAACCCAAACGGGATGTGATGCGGGACGCTCGCGCGGGCGATCTCGGTCAGGTCGCGCGCGTCCAGCACCAGCAGGTAGGACGTCGAGTGCGGCGCGTCGAGCACGACCGAGAGCAGCACGCCGTCGTCCTCCCCGCGCGAGGCGCCCGGCCGGCGGACGAAGACCGGCTCGCCCGGATAGGCGCCGCGCTCCTGCCAGTGCGTCAGCTCGCCGCGCTTGATGTCCAACTTGCTCACGCGGTCGATGAACCCGCTGCGCGCGGGGTCGCGAACGCCGACCCCGTAGGCATAGCGGTACTCGCGCCGGTTGACCGTCGCGTAGTCGGTGCGCGGCAGCTCGAGGTTGCCCTCGGCCAGGTCGCGGACCTCGGCGCGCGCCGTCGCGGGGTCGAGCGTCAGCCGGCGCGGCACCGCCTGCGGCACCCGCGCGCCCGCCTTGCGCAGGTTCTTGAGGTACAACGCGTCGACGATCGCGTTGTCCTTGTGCGCGCAGACGTCGATGACGACCCGCCCGCGCGCGTCGTCGAACGCGTTGATGTTGTGGAAGACGAAGAACGGGTCGACCTCGATCGTCGCCGCGACGCCGCCCTTGACCCGATCCACGAGCACGATCCGCGCGGGCTGCGCGCCGTCCCACGCGTAGTTGGTGACGATCGGCCCGCGGGTCGGCGAGAGGAACTTGGTCAGATCGAAGCCGAACGGCTGCGTGAAGACCGCGACGTAGCGGTCGGTCAGCCCGAAGGAGTGCAGGTAGCCTGGCTTCTCCTGCGGGACGAACGCCAGCTCGCGCCGCCGGCCCGCCTTCTCGACCAGGATCCGCAGGCCCATCGTCGGCGGGACCAGCTCGACCTCGTAGCTGTAGCGCTCGCCGGTCTTCGGGTCGTGATGCGGATGCGCGGTGCCCAGGCGCCCCGTCGGCATCGTGCCGTCGGCGCCGAGCGTGCGCATCGTGTCCGGGTCGAAGCGCACCGGGACCGGCAGCTCGGTCAGCGCGCGGAACCGCTCGCCGAGGCGCTCGATCGACACGTTGGCGTTGGGGACGGCCCCGAGCACCGGCAGCGAGGTGACGCCGCTGAAGATCGCGCGGCACGGGTCCGTCCCGAACTCCGAGAACTTCATCTTGCCGGTCTTCTTGTAGGCGTCGTAGGCGCTGGAGCGCAGGAAGCGGTTGGCGTAGGAGACGCGGCCTCTGCCGAAGGCGAAGCCGTGGAGCATCGCGAGGCCGTCGAACCAGTGGTTGTAGGACTGCGTGCCGATCTCGAAGAGCGCCGGCCCGTTGCGCACGAGCACGCCCTGCAGCCACGACGGCATGGTCCCGTCGACCTCCAGCCGCGGCAGCCGCACCTCGTGCTTCAGCGACGAGAAGCCGGCGGCGTAGGGCGCCTGCTCGGCGGCCGCCAGCGCCGGCCGGGCCGCCCCGA
>JAOPZG010000142.1 GCA_025964215.1 Conexibacter sp. | reverse complement strand
ACCGGATCGCCGAGCTGCGCCGCCGCCTCGAGCAGGTCAAGTGCACGCGCGCGATCAAGCGCGCAGAGCGCGAGCGCGCGCACCTGCCGCAGGTCGCGCTCGCCGGCTACACGAACGCCGGCAAGTCCACGTTGTTGAACGCGATGACCGGCAGCGACGTCGGCGTCCGCGACCGGCTCTTCCACACGCTCGACCCCACGACGCGCCAGCTCGCGATCGACGGCCGGCCCTACCTGCTGACCGACACGGTCGGCTTCATCCGCAAGCTGCCCCACCAGCTCGTCGACGCCTTCGGCGCGACGCTGGAGGAGACGCGCCTCGCCGACCTCATCCTGCACGTGGTCGACGCCAGCGCCGAGGAGGACGACCGCTTGGAGATGCTGCGCGCGGTCGAGGACACGCTCGAGGAGATCGGCGCCGGCGACCGCCCGCGGTTGTTGGTGGTCAACAAGGTCGACGTGCTGAGCGCTGAGGAGCGCGAGGGGCTGGGCCACCGCCATCCCGACGGGATCCAGGTCAGCGCGCTCACCGGCGACGGCCTCGACGACCTGATGGTCGCGATCGAGCAGGCCTTCGCCCGGACGCTCGAGTCGGTCGAGCTGCTGCTGCCCTACTCCGAGGGCGGCCGCCTGGCCGAGCTGCACGACGTCGCCGGCGACCTGCACCGCGAGGACACCGCCGAGGGCGTCCACGTCGTGGCGCGCCTGCCGGCGGCGATCGCCGAGCGCTACGCGCGCTTCGCGGTCTGATGGACGCGCCCGCGGCCGAGCTCGCCGTCCGCCTGCTGCACCCCGACGCCAAGCCGCCGGCCCGCAGCCGCCCGCACGACGCCGGCTACGACCTCAGCTCGGTCGAGGCGCTGACGCTCGGGCCCGGCGAGCGGCGGCTGGTCGGGACCGGCGTCGCCGTCGCGATCCCGCCGGGCGTCGCGGGCCTGATCACGCCGCGCTCGGGCCTCGCGATCAACCAGGGCGTCCACCCGCTCAACGCGCCCGGCCTGATCGACCCCAACTACCGCGGCGAGCTCCGCGTCCCGCTCCACAACGCGGGCGAGACGCACCACGAGATCGCCGTCGGCGACCGCATCGCCCAGCTGCTGCTCGTGCCCTTCTGGGCACCCACGCTGACCGTCGTCGACGCGCTCCCGGCCTCGCCGGACGACCGCGGCGAGGCGGGCTTCGGGTCCTCCGGCCGGTAGTCGATCCCCCGATCGGGGGACACCTGCAGTGGGGATGCGAGAAGGGGAGTCAGCCGTACCTCACGGTGGTCGGCGCGGCTCTAGCGTCTCCGCTGTGTCGACCGCCCGGATCGTCCTCTTCGCCGCGCTCGGCCTGCTCATCCTGAGCGGGACGGCGTTCGGGCTCTCGGAGGCGCTGCACCGGACGGTCACCACGCGCACCGTGCTCGCCAACCCGGTCCACCGGATCGTCGTGCGCGCCGACGCGGGCGACGTGGACGTGCGCGCCGGGCTGACCGGCGACGTGGTAATGACGCGCCGCGACGCGTGGGTCGTCGACCGGCCGACGGTGAGCGAGAGCTACGCCGACGGCGTGCTGACGATCAAGACGCGCTGCGGCGGGCTGAAGGCCGTCCTGCGCTGTCGCAGCGACCTCCAGATCGACGCCCCGCCGGAGGTCGACGTGGCAGTCAGGACCGACGCCGGCGACGTGGACCTCCGCGGCCTCAGCGGCCGCGCCGACGTGCAGACCGCCTCCGGCGACATCCGCACCCATCGCTTGGAGCCCGTGACCGTCAAGGCCACCTCGGACGCCGGCAACGTCTCGCTCGACCTCTTCGGCGAGCCGGTCCGCACCGAGGCGGAGTCCAACGCCGGCAACGTCCGCGTCACCGTTCCCTACGGCCCCTACCGCGTGGACGCGAACACCTCCGCCGGGAACGTCAAGGTCGAGGGCGTCATCCGCGACGACCTCGCCCCGCAGGCCATCGACGCCGTGACCAGCGGCGGCGACATCACGGTCCGGGCGCGCTAGGCGCACCCGGACCGCGCAGCGTCGCTACTGCAGGAAGCCGGCTTCCTTGAGGTACTCCGCCGCGACCGCGGCGGGCTTCTGCTTGTCGAGGTCGACGCGGGAGTTGAGCTCCTGCATCACCGGCAGCGTCAGCCCGGTCGTGACCAGGTCGATCGTCTTCGCGAAGCCCGGCCCGGCGGCGTCCGCCACCGACGTCTTGGCCAGCAGCGTCGCGTTGTAGGGCGGGAACAGCTGCAGGTCGTCCTTGAGGAGGACCAGGTTGTCGGCCTTGATCTGGCCGTCGGTCGTGAAGACCTCGCCCACGTCGGTCTGGCCGTTCTTGATGACCTCATGGCGCTTGGCGAGGTCGATCGAGAGGAACTTCTTGAACTTCAACCCGTAGGTCTTCTCCAGGCCGAGGAGGCAGTCGACGCGCTGCTGGCACTCCGGCGGGCCGGAGATCGTCAACGACGAGGACTTGCCCTTGAGGTCGGAGAGCTTGGTGACGTTGCCGAGCTTCTTGGCCTCGGCCTGCGTGACCGCGAAGCCGTTGGAGTCCGTGAACGGGGTCTGCGTGTACGCGGTGATGCCGTCCTTGGCCATGCAGTCCTTGGACTGCGTGAACGCGGCGGCGGGATCGTGCGAGACGTCCTTGTCCTTGACCTTGCAGAAGCTGGTCAGGATCGTGCCCGTGTACTCCGGGTAGGCGTCGACGCGGCCGGCCTTCAGGGCCTTGAGCGCGATCTGCTCGGAGCCGAGGTTCAGCTGCTTCTTGACCTTGTAGCCGGCGGACTGGAGCGCCTGGGCGTAGATCTCCC
>JAOPZG010000090.1 GCA_025964215.1 Conexibacter sp. | reverse complement strand
AGCGACGCCGCCAGCGCCAGCCCGCTCGGCCACGGCCGCGCCCAGTACGGGACGCCCCGCCCGGCGGCGCCCTCCTCGTGGCGCAGCTGCTCCCACTCGCGCGGCGAGACCAAGACCAACGACGAGGACGACACGTCGAACCGCTGCACCACCACGTCGAGCAACGCCTCAGGCAGCTCGGCCGCCGCGACGCCGCCCCGCAGCTCCGCGCACCGCTCAGCCACCGAGACCCGCAGCGCGCTCAGCGCGTCGTCAGCCAAACGCGATCGGCGCCTGGTCGGCCAGCAGCGCGAGCGTCTCGGCGTACATCCCCGCCTTGATCGCCCCGAGCGTCGGGCCGTGCTTGCCGGCCAGTCCGGCCGCCCGCTCGACCGCCGCCGCGAGCACCTCGTCCTCGCCGGCGGCGACGTCGACGATCCCGGCCTCCGCGGCGTCCGCGCCGCCGTAGCGACGGCCCGTCGTCATCGCCTCGTGCGCCGTCTTCTTCGAGAGCCGCGCCTGGATCAGCGCCGCCATCGGCGGCGTGAACGGGATGTGGATGTCGACCTCCGGCAGGCAGAAGTAGCCGCGGTCGGCGCGCATCACCCGGAAGTCGTGCGCCATCGCGAGCATCGCGCCGGCGGCGAAGCAGTGGCCGCCGATCGCCGCGACCGTCGGGACCGGCAGGCCGAGCATCTGGCCGAAGAGCGCATGCACGCGCGGGACGAACGCCGGCACCTCGCCCGTGTTCGCGCCCATCCACTCGAGGTCGAGCCCGTTGGACCAGATCTTGCCCGTCGCCGTCGTCACCAGCGCGCGCGGCTCCGGCGCGGCGGCGACCTCGTCGAGCAGCGCGGAGACCGCGCCGACCCACTCGGGGTTGAAGCGGTTCTCGTCGTCGCCGAGGTTGAGCAGGTAGACGTCACCGTCGCGGTCCAGGGAAGGCATGCCGGCAGCCTATGACGGCGCCGCCGGCCGCGCCCCGCGCCACCCGCAGAACTACCTGACGTCTGCGCAAAGACAGACGTCCACGCGATAGTTGCGCTTGCGTTACTGTTTGCGCCGATGCAACAGACGGCCGTGTCCTCCGAGCAGCTCGCCGACCAGATCGCCCGCTTCCTGGCGGGCGCGATGCGGACCTCCCAGAACGAGGTCTTCCAGCTCGTGGAAGAGCTGGATCTCTCGATGACCCAGCTCAAGATCCTGCACATCCTGGACGGCAGCGGCAAGGAGCTCACCCCGTCCGCGCTCGCGCAGTTCATCGGCCTCTCCCCCGCGGCCACCGGCCGCGCGGTCGACGTGATGACCCGCGCCGGCCTCGTCTCGCGCCGCGAGGACGAGGCCGACCGGCGCGTCAAGCGCCTGGCCCTGACCGCCGCCGGCCTCGCCGCCGTCACGAAGATCACCGAAGCCCGCATCACCGGCCTCACCCGCATCGTCGAAGGCCTCGACCTCGACCAGCGCGCCGCCCTCAGCGCCGCGCTGGCCCCTCTCCTCTCCTCCGTCCCCCAGACCCCCGGGTGCACACCATGACCTCCACCTCTCCCCCTCCCGCCGCGCGCGAGAAGGTCTTCGACCGCGCGCTCATCAGCATCTCGGCCGTCGTCGTGCTCGGCACGTTCATGTCGATCCTCGACACGACGATCGTCAACGTCGCGATCAACACCCTGTCCAAGGACTTCAACACGGGGTTGTCGACGATCCAGTGGGTCTCGACGGGCTACATGCTGTCCCTGGCCACCGTGATCCCGCTCACCGGCTGGGCCGCCGACCGCTTCGGGACCAAGCGCCTGTACATGATCTCGATCGGCCTCTTCCTCGCCGGCTCCGCGCTGTCGGGCCTGGCGCAGTCGGCCGGCGAGCTGATCGTCTTCCGCGTGCTGCAGGGCCTCGGCGGCGGCATGATCATGCCCGCCGGCATGACGATCCTCTCGCAGGCCGCCGGCCCGCAGCGCATGGGCCGCGTCATGGGCATCGTCGGCGTCCCGATGCTGATGGGCCCGATCCTCGGGCCGATCCTCGGCGGCTGGCTCGTCGACTACTTCTCCTGGCGCTGGATCTTCTACGTGAACATCCCGATCGGCGCGGTCGCGCTGGTCGCGGCCACGAAGCTGCTGCCGCGCGACGAGCCCGCCGCGCACCAGAAGCTCGACTGCCACGGCCTGATCATGCTCTCCCCCGGCCTCGCCGCGTTCGTGTACGGGTTGGCCCAGACCTCGTCCTCCGGTGGCGTCGGCGCGACGAAGGCGTGGCTGCCGATGATCGCGGGCGCGACGCTGATCGGCACGTTCATCTACCACGCCGCGCGCCACGCATGGCCGCTGATCGACGTGAAGCTCTTCAAGGTCCGGACCATGAGCGCCGCGTCGGCGACGACGTTCTCGTTCGCCGCCGCGATGTTCGGCGCGATGTTCATGCTGCCGCTCTACTACCAGGTGGTCCGCGGCCAGTCGGCGCTCGACGCCGGCCTGCTGCTCGCGCCCCAGGGCCTCGGCGCGGCGATCATGATGCCGATCGCCGGCAAGCTCACCGACGAGGTCGGCCCCGGGAAGATCGTCCTCGGCGGCCTCGGCCTGCTGTTCCTCGGGATGCTCGGCTTCACCCAGGTCGGCGCCGACACCTCGTTCTGGTTCCTGGGCAGCAGCCAGTTCCTGATGGGGTTGGGCATGGGCGCGGCGATGATGCCGGCGATGAGCGCCGCGTACCAGACGCTCCAGCGCAACCAGCTCGCCCGGGCCACGACGGCGCTCAACATCATCCAGCGCGTCGGCGGCTCGATCGGCACCGCGCTGCTCTCGGTCGTGCTGACCCATCAGCTCACGAGCGCGATCCCGTCCGGCGACGGCTCCGGCCTCGCCGCGGCGCAGTCGGTCCCGGCCGCCGAGAAGGCGCGCCTCGCCCCCGCGATCGCCGACGCGTTCGGCACCACGTTCTGGGTCGGCGCGGGGATCATCGCGCTCGCGGTGATCCCGGCGCTGCTGCTCCCGCGCCGCAAGCCGCAGCCGCCGAGCCCGGAGGCCGCCGTCGCGGAGGCCACCGAGGCGCCGGTGCTGATCGAGGTGTAGGACTACTCCCGCACGTCGAGGACGACCTTGCCCGTCGCGCCGCGGCCGTCGATGAGCTTCAGCGCATCGGCGGCCCGGTCCAGCGGGAAGCGGTCGCCGACGATCGGCTGCACGAAGCCCGCGGTGATCAGCTCGTCGATCGCGGCGCCGATCTGGCGGTTCACGTCGGGCTTGGACATGATGTAGCCGCCCCAGCCGGCGCCGATGACCTCGGTGTTGTTCAACAGCAGGCGGTTGACCTTCACCTCGGGGATCGAGCCGCCGGTGAAGCCGACGACGACGATCCGGCCGCCCTCGCGCAAGGAGCGCAGCGAGTCGGTGAAGCGGTCGCCGCCGACGGGGTCGAGCACGATGTCGACGCCGCCGCCGGAGAGCTCCTTGACCTCCTCCTTCCAGCGGCCGGTCGAGCGCACGACCTCGTCGGCGCCGGCGTCGCGCGCGACGGACTCCTTCTCGTCGCTGGAGACGACCGCGATCGTCTTCGCGCCGAGGCCCTTGGCGATCTGCAGCGCCGCGGTCCCGACGCCGCCGGCCGCGCCGTGCACGAGCACGGTCTCGCCCTCGGCGAGGCGGCCGCGCAGCTTCAGCGAGAAGTAGGCCGTGTGGTAGTTGAGGATCAACGCGGCGCCCTGCGCGAAGTCGAGCGCGTCGGGCAGCTTGAAGGTCAGGAACTCGGGCGAGACGGCGACCTCGGCGAAGCCGCCGAGCATGCAGAACGCGGCGACGCGATCGCCCGCCCGGACCGCCGCGCCGTCGGGCGCGCTGCGCACGATCCCGCCGACCTCGCTGCCCGGGACGAACGGCAGCGGCGGCTTGACCTGGTACTCGCCGCGCGTCTGGAGCACCTCGGGGAACGACACGCCCGCGACGTGGACGTCGACCACGACGCCGCTGCCCGGCGTCAGGAAGTGCGAGGCCTCGGGCTCGGGGACGTCGACCAGCTTCAGGGCGGTGTCGGGTCCGGTGAGCTCGGTGATCTGGAGGGCGCGCATGGACGGCACCCTAACTTGAACCCGGATTCAGCTGCGCCCCGAGCCGTCGAGGGACGATTGGTGGCCGCAGAGCGACCAGCATTCGTCCCTCGACGAGGGTGAGACGTCGGCGGTCGCTCGGCGGCCGCTCAGCCGTCGTCTTGCGAGAAGGCCCAGCGGGTCTCCTCGACATCCAGCCCCGCCGACAGGCAGGCGAGCAGCTTCATCCGGATCGCCTGCGGCGAGAGGAAGCCGGCCGGGATGATCTTCGTGCCGCGCAGGTCGCGCTCGGAGCCCGCGTAGCCGTAGGTCGCGTTGAGCACGACGCCGCGCTCCGGGCGGCAGTAGGCGACGATCGGGATCGCGCGCGCGGCCTCGGCCCAGATCTCCAGGAGCGCGGGCGTCAGGTGGCCGGCGCCGAGCGTGCCGAGGACGATGCCGTCGGGGTCGGTGCCCAGCGCGGCGCGCGCGAGCGTGCCGTCGTCGCCCGAGGAGGACGGCACGATGTGCACGCGCTTCTCCAGCGACGGCGGGTCGAGCGGCGGGTTGCGCGGGATCCGCGACCAGATCGTCGGATGGCCCTCGGTCACGCGGCCGAGCGGGCCGGTCTGCGGCGAGGAGAACGCGACCAGCGAGGTCGTGTCGGTCTTGCGCGCGCAGCGGGCGTGGTGGATCTCGCCGCCGAAGACGACGAGGACGCCCATGCCCGCGGCCGGGGAGCTGGCGGCGACGCTCACGG
>JAOPZG010000089.1 GCA_025964215.1 Conexibacter sp. | reverse complement strand
GCTGATCGTCGGTGGACTTGCGGTGCTGCGGCGCGTGCCCGAGTAGGACACGGGACGGCGCGCGCTTTCGGTGGACGTCGCCGGCGCGCTGCTCGCCGTCGCCGGCCTCGGCGCGGTGATCTATGGGTTGAACGCCGGCGCCGCCGGCGACTGGCTGAGCCTGGGGATCGTCGCGAGCCTGCTCGGCGGCGTCCTCTGCCTCGCGGCGCTGCCGCCGGTCGAGCGGCGCCTGCCCGCGCCGATGCTGCGGCTCGCGCTCTTCCGCTCGCGGCAGTTCGACGCCATCAACGCCACGACGGTCCTCTTCTACGGCGCGCTCGGCGCCGCGAGCTACCTCCTGATCCTGGAGTGCCAGCTCGAGTTGGGGTACTCGGCGGCGCAGGCCGGCGCGGCGCTGATCCCCGAGTCGGTGGTCTTCGTGGCGATCGCGCCGCTCAGCGGCCGGCTCGTGGCCCGCCTCGGCCCGCGCTGGCTGATGGTCGCCGGCATGCTCGCGGTCGCCGGCGCGCTCGTGTGGCTCGGCGCGGCCGACCGCGGCGCGCCCTACGCGAGCGCGATCCTCCCCGGCGTCCTGCTGTGGGGCCTGGGGATCGGCCTCGCCGTGACGCCGCTGACCGCGGCAGTGCTCGCGTCGGTCGGCGACACCGACCTCGGCGAGGCGTCCGCGATCAACGACGCCGCCTCGCGGATCGGCGGCGTCGTCGCGATCGCCGTCGTGCCCGCGCTGCTCGGCGCCGGTGGCACCAGCCTCGCAGGGGCGCTCACCGATGGCTACCAGGATGCGATGATCGTCATGGCCGGGCTGTGCGTCGCCGGCGCGGTCGTCACCGCCCTCTTCGTCTCCGACGCCCGCGCGGCTGGGCCGCTGATCGCGCCCCACCCGCAGGCCCACGGCTGTGCCCTTCCCGACCCGCACCCGACCCCACGGAGGTCCTGACCCATGCGCTCCGACATCGTCCCCGGCGCCACGTTCCCGGACTACGAGCTGCCCGACCACGCCGACGTCCCGCGCCGCCTCAGCGAGCTCCAGGGCGACGACCCCCTGGTGCTCACGCTCGCGCGCGGCCACTACTGCCCCAAGGAGCACCAGCAGCACCTCGAGCTCGCGGCGAACTGGCCGAAGTTCGCGGTGGCCTACACGCGGGCGGTGACGATCGCGACCGACCCGCACCACACGCTCCAGGAGTTCCGCGCGTCGGTCGGCGCCCAGTGGCCGTTCCTCTCCGATCCGGGGCGGATCGTCCAGCAGGACCTCGACATCCAGGAGTACACGGACCCCGAGAACGACCCGATGGTCCCGCACACGCTCGTGCTCAAGCCGGGGCTGGTCATCCACACCATCTACAACGGCTACTGGTTCTGGGGACGCCCGTCGATCGCCGACCTCTGGCGCGACCTGCGCGCCGCCTCGGCCGAGATCCGCCCGGACTGGGACCTCGGCGCGCCGGGGCTGCGCGCGGCGTGGGACGCGGGGGACCGCGCGCCGTTCCACGGCTACGCGGCGGACTAGCCCACGAGCTGCTGGCCGCCGTCGATGTCGAACGTCGCGCCGGTCAGCGCGGTGTTGACCATCAGGTGGACGGCGAGCGCGGCGACGTCGTCGGGGCCGACGACGCGCGCGATCGGCAGCGTCGTGCGGAGCTCCTCGCGGCGCGCGTCGAGGTCGTCGCCGAGCAGCGATGCGGACAGCGGCGTGTCGACGAACCCGGCGGCGACGAGGTTCACGCGCACGGGCGCGAGCTCGAGCGCGAGGTTGGCGACGAGCGCCGGCATCGCCGCGGTGACCGCCGCCACCGCGCCGATCCCGAGCGCCGGCCGCTTGGCGCCGGTCCCGCCCATGAACACGAGCGTCCCGCCGGGCCGCACGCGCCCCGCGCTGCCCTGGGCGACCATGATCGTCTGGAGCAGGTGGTCGCTGAGCGCGGCGCGCGCGGCGTCGGCGCCCATCTCCAGGAGTGGCCCGTAGCCCGGCGCGCCGGCGGTGACCATCACGTGGTCGATCGGTCGATCCAAGCTCTCGAAGAACCCGAGCAGCGCCGCGGGGTCGGTGGCGTCGAACGCCGCGCTGCGCACGGCGCCCACCTCGCCCGCCGCCGCCTCCAGGCGCCGCGGGTCGCGGGCGGCGAGGATGACGTCCGCGCCCTCGGCCCGCGCCCGCCGCGCGGTCGCGAGGCCGATCCCGGCGCTGCCGCCGAGGACGAGGACGGTCTGGTCTTGGAGCTCGGGCATGGCGAGAGCGTCGCGCTGCGCGGCCGCGGTCGCGCCCGTGAGGTCCCTGGTCCGTGGGACCAGGGACCAGGGCGGACGCGCGCGCGGGGTCGCCTGATGCGAGAGGCTTGCGACCATGGCCGGAGAACGAGCAGCGGGCGCCGGGGCGCAGAGCGGCCGCCTGCTGTCGGTCAACGTCGGGCTGCCGCGGGAGGTCCCGTGGGAGGGGCAGGTCGTGCGGTCCGCGATCTGGAAGGACCCGGTCGACGGGCCGCGCATGGTCCGCACGATCAACATCGACGGCGACGACCAGGCCGACCGCCGCGGGCACGGCGGCGAGCACCGGGCGGTCTTCGTCTACCAGATCGAGTCCTACAGGTACTGGGAGCGCGAGCTCGGCCGCGACGACTTCGTCCACGGGCAGTTCGGCGAGAACCTCACGGTCGACGGCCTCCCTGACGACGAGGTGTGCATCGGCGACCGCTACCGGGTCGGCGGCGCGCTCTTCGAGGTCACCCAGCCGCGGGTGACGTGCTTCCGCGTCGGGATCCGCCTCGGCGTCCCCGAGATGCCGTCGCTGCTGGTCGCCCGCCACCGGCCGGGCTTCTACCTCCGGGTCCTCGAGGAGGGCGAGGTGGAGGCGGGCGACGCGATCGTCAAGGTCGCCGACGGCCCCGAGCGGCTGACGGTCGCCGAGATCGACGCGCTGCTCTACCTCCCGCACAAGTCGCGGGCGCTGCTGGAGCGCGCGCTGCGCGTGCCGGCGCTCAGCGAGGGCTGGAAGGGCAGCTTCCGCGAGCTGCTCGACGCCGCCGGCGCGGTCGCCGCGGCGCCGGCTTGGAGCGGCTTCCGGCCGCTGCGCGTCGCCGCGATCGACCGCGAGAGCGACACCATCACCTCGTTCTGCTTCGCGCTGCCGGAGGGCGCGGCGAGCCCGCTCGCCCGGGCAGGGCAGTACCTCACCGTGCGCGTGCGGCCCGAGGTCGGCGGCCCGGCGCTGGTGCGCAGCTACTCGCTCTCGGCGCTCGCCGAGGAGGCGTCCGGGCTGCGGATCGGCGTCAAGCGCGAGGGCGTCGTGAGCCGCTTCCTGCACGACCGGGTGGTCGTCGGCGACGTGCTCGACGTCGCCGCGCCGCGCGGGACGTTCGTCCTGCGCGAGGCGACGCGGCCGGTCGTGCTGATCAGCGCCGGCGTCGGCGCGACGCCGGTCCTGGCGATGCTCCATCAGCTCGTCCGCGACGGCGACGCGTACCCGGTGTGGTGGGTCCACGGCGCCCGCGACGCGGCCGCGCACGCCTTCGCGCGCGAGGCGCAGGAGCTGCTGGACCGCCTGCCCGACGCCCACCGCGTGATCGCCTACAGCCGCCCGGCGACCGTGCCGGACCAAGGCAAGGACCATGACATCTCCGGACAGCTCGACCTCGCCGCGCTGCAGCGCGCCGGCGTCCCGGTCGACGCCGACTACTACCTCTGCGGACCCGAGGGCTTCATGCGCGCGATCGGCGCCGCGCTCGCCGCCCGCGGCGTCGCGCCCGAGCGGGTGCGCACCGAGGCCTTCGGCAGCGTCGCCGTCGTGCGCACGGGCATCGTCGAGGGCGTGCATCGCGCGCCGCACCCGCCGGACGGCGCCGCG
>JAOPZG010000076.1 GCA_025964215.1 Conexibacter sp. | reverse complement strand
CGCGCGGCGGCTGCCCGGGGGGCTGCGCGGGCCCGTGCTCGAGGACGGACGGCGCGTGCCGCCCGCCGCGGTCGCGCAGAGGGCACTGGCCGCGCGCGGCGAAGGATGAGCCGATGGCGCTGAGCGGGCAGGACATCGTGTGCGTCGGGTTCTCCGACTGGAACAACACCATCTTGACCAACGAGCAGCACCTGCTCACGCGGATGGCGGGCGACAACACCATCCTGTTCGTCGAGTCGCTCGGCCTGCGCCGGCCGCAGGTGGCGGGGCGCGACCTCAAGCGGATCGCGCGCCGGCTCTGGCGCGGCGTCCAGCCGCCGCGCGCGGTCGACGGCCTGCACGTCCTCTCGCCGCTCGTGCTGCCGCTGCACGACGTCGCCGCCGCGCGCCGCTTCAACGCCTACGTGTTGCCGTGGCTGGTGCGCCGCGCGGCGCGGAAGCTGGGGATGCGCACCCCGATCCTGTGGTCGTTCGTCGGCCAGGCCGAGGTGCTGATCGATCCCTTGCAGCCGTCCAAGGTGCTGTTCTACAACGACGACGACCACGGGGCGAAGAAGGGGATCGACGCCGAGAGCTTCTACGCCGCGGAGGCCAAGTTCGCCGCTCGCGCGGACGCGATCCTGTGCAGCGCGCCGGAGATCACGGCGCGGATGCGCGCGCTCAACGACCACGTCTACGACGCGCCCAACGTGGCGGACACCGCGATGTTCGCCACCGCGCTGGCCGACGGCCCCGTCGACCCGGCGCTCGCCGCGCTGCCGGGTCCGCGGATCGTCTTCGTCGGGGCGATCCAGGCGCACACGGTCGACGTGCCGCTCGTCGTGGAGCTCGCGACCGCGCGCCCCGACTGGTCGCTCGCGTTCGTCGGCCCGGTCGGCACCGGCGATCCGGGGACCGACGTCAGCGCGATGGCCGAGCTGCCCAACGTCCACCTGCTCGGGCCGCGCCGCTACACGGAGCTGCCGGACGTCCTGCGCGGCGCCGACGCCGCGATGCTCCCGTACCTGACGGGCGGCGCGATGCGCAGCGTCTTCCCGATGAAGACCTATGAGTACCTCGCCGCCGGCCGGCCGGTGGTCACGACGCCGCTGCCGGCGCTCGCCGACGTGCCCGACGTGGCGCGGGCGGCGACCGGCGCGGAGTTCGCCGCCCGCTTGCAGGAGGTCATGGACGCCGACACGCCGCAGGAGCGCAAGCGTCGCTCGGACGCCGTGCAGTCGCACTCCTTCGAGGCGCGGATCGAGCAGATCGGCGCGGTGCTCGGCGCATGAGCGGCGACCGGATCTCCGTGGTGGTCGTCAACTACCGCAGCGCCGAGGAGGTCGAGGGCTTCGTCGCCTCGCTGGCGACGAGCGACATCACGCCGCACGAGGTCATCGTGGTGGACAACGCCTCGGGGGACGACAGCGTCGAGCGGCTCTCCGGCCGCGACGACCTGCGCCTGATCGCCAGCGCGCTCAACACCGGCTTCGGCGGGGGCTGCAACCTCGGGGCGGCGGCCGCGACCGGGGATCTCATCTTCATCAGCAACCCCGACGTCCGCCTGCGGCCGGACACGCTGACCGCGCTGCTGCGCGCGCTCCGCGACGACCCCAAGCTCGCGATCGCCTGCCCCGACCTGCTCGGCGCGCCCGACCCGAGCTACGTCGGCAAGCGCTACGACGAGCCCGTGGCGTCGATGGCCGGCGCGGCGATGCTCGTCGACGCGGCGGCGTTCACCGCGCTCGGCGGCTTCGACGACCACATCTTCCTGTACTCCGAGGACGCCGACCTCTGCTACCGCACCTGGCTGTCGGGCCGCGGCGTCGCGAAGGTCTGGGACGCCATCGGCGACCACCTCGCCCACGGCGCCGGCGGCGGCCGCCAGTGGAGCCACGAGCAGATCAAGAACGGGTTGTACGTGTTCTTGAAGCTCCGCGACAAGCGCTCGATCGTGCGGCACGGGGGGCGGATGGCGGTGAAGACCGTCGTGCGGGGCGTGCGCGGCCGCGACCCCCGCGTCCTCACCGCGTGGTGGTCCAACGCGCGCGACCTGCCATCCACCCTGCGCAAGCGCCACACCGTCCGCGGCGGCGCGACACCCGAGGATCGGGCGCGGCTCGACGCCCTCTGCCTCCAACACGACTACTGGGTTCGCACCCACTACCGCCGCGAGGTCCTCGCCTCGGCCCGGCGGAAGCTGCGGCTCGGGCGCTAGCCGGGTCGTCCGCCGGCGCCGCTACGCGGACGCGGCGCCATCCAGCGCCGGCGCCAGGTGCCGCGCCAGCGCCTCGACGCTGTACTCCGCCTCCGCCAGCGCGCGGGCGCGCGCGACCATCTGCACGTCGCCCCGCTCCAGCAGGTCGACCAGCTCGTCCGCGAACCCGAGAGCATCAGCGCCCAACCGGAAGTGCGCGCCGGCCACCGCATCCAGCCCCCGCGCCGCGACCGGCGTCGCGACGATCGGCACGCCGTAGGCCAAGGCCTCCACGAACTTCAGCGGCGTGCCCGCGCCCTCGGTCAGCGGCACCGCGACGACGGCGGCGCCGGCGTAGGCGTCGCCGAGGCGCTCCACGAAGCCCTGGACCTCGACCTGCGGGACGGCGGCGAACCGCGCGGGATCCAGACCGCGGCCGCAGAGGCGCAGCCGCGCGCTCGGGCGCCGGGCCCAGACCGCCGGCAGCACCTCGTCGACCAGCCAGTCCAACCCCGACATGTTCGGGAAGTAGGTGAAGTCGGCGACCATCATGATGGTGTCGCCCGGCGTGCTCCTCGCCGGCTCCGGGACGATGCTCGCCACGTCGGCGACGTTGGGCGCGTAGCGCAGCGCCGCGCCGGGCGCGAGCCGTCGCGCCTCCTCGACGTCGCGCCGGCTGACCATCCACGCCTCGGACGCGCGCCGCAGCACGCGCCGCTCGAGCAGCGCCAGCTCACGGACCTGCACGTGCTGGCGCAGCGACCCCGGCACGTAGGACGACTCGATGTTGTGGGTGTTGAAGATGACCGGCGTCCGCCGCGCGAAGGCCATCAGGATGACCATCGCGTTGATGTCGCCCGCAACGATCGCCCCGCGCCCGGGCGCGCCCGCCAGCCGCTCGGTCGCCTCCAGCACCTCGGGCGAGCACGAGCGCGCGACGAGGTTCGGCATCGCCTGCGCGAGCTTCGAGGCGTACATGACGCCCCGGCGCAGGCCGCGCGACGGGACGACCTCGTGGAGCTCCACGCCCTCCGCCGCCGCGAACTGCGGCGCGACCGGCTGCCCCGTGTGCGACACGTACATCACGTCGACCGGGCCGAGCTGCGCCAGCGCGCGCACGACCGTGTAGGTGCGCAGGTCGCGCCCGTTCTCCAGGACCGGCGCGTAGGTGGAGACGAAGAGCGTCCGGGCGCTCATCCGCGGCC
>JAOPZG010000060.1 GCA_025964215.1 Conexibacter sp. | reverse complement strand
GTCGGCGTCCAGGAGCAGATGGCGCGCACGGAGCTCGGGGTCGCCGACGTGCGCGTGCTCGCGGCCGACACCGCGGTGGACTCCGCCGGCTCGGCGTCGGCGTCGCGCCTGACGTGGATGGCCGGCGGCGCGGTCCAGACCGCCTGCGCCGCGGTGCGCGCTCGGGTGCTGGAGCACGCCGCCGAGCGCCTCGGCGAGGGCGGCGAGGACCTGGCGCTCAGCGACGGCCAGGTCGTCCGCGCGGGCGACGGGACGCCCGTGCTCGCGCTGGCCCAGCTGCTCGCCGGCGCGCCCGTCGAAGAGACCCGCACCTACCGCCATGCGCAGACCGAGGAGCTTGACCCGCAGACCGGCCAGGGCGACGCGCACGCGGGCTTCGCGTTCGTCGCGCACCGCGCGGTCGTCGACGTCGACGTCGAGCTCGGCCTCGCGCGCGTGGTCGAGCTGACCTGCGCGCAGGACGTCGGCCGCGTGATCAACCCCATGGCCTTGGAGGGGCAGCTCGAGGGCGGGTCGATCCAAGGACTGGGACTTGCGCTGAGCGAGGAGCTCCTGCTCGAGCACGGGCTCGTCCGGACGCGCTCGTTCGGCAGCTACCGGATCCCCACGATCGTGGACGCCGCGCCGGTGCCGACGATCATCCTGGAGCTCGGCGATCCCGAGACGCCGTACGGGCTGCGCGGGGTGGGGGAGATGCCGTCGATCTCCTCGACGCCGGCGATCCTCGCCGCGCTGCGGGCGGCGACGGGCCACGCGCTGACGCGAGCGCCGGTGCGTCCCGAGGAACTTGTCGTCCATGAGGAGGAGCAGCGATGAGCGAGCGCTCGCGCGGCGCGCTGGGCCGCGGGTACACCGTGGTGACGCCGGCCAACCACTACCCGAGCCGGCTGCCGGAGTTCGGCGACCAGCCGGTCGTCAAGCTCGTGACGCCGCGGCTGGCGCCGTCGCGGATCGGCGAGTACCTGGTGTCCTTGGATGCCGGCGGTGGCACGACGCGGCGCGTCGGCGCCGGCTACGAGCGGTTCTTCTACGTGTTGGACGGCACGGTGACGCTCAGCACGGCGGCGAGCGAGCGGCGCGCGCTGAGCGCCGGCGGCTTCGCGTACCTGCCGTCGGACGCGGCGTACGAGCTGGCCGCGGGCGACGCGGCGCCGGCGCGGCTGCTGATCGTCAAGCGCGTTTACGAGGGCCACGCCGCCCACGACGCGCCGGCCGCGCTGTCGGGCCATCGCGACGATGAGCCCTTCGCCGCGACGCCCGTCCCGGGCTTCACGCGCCGCGAGCTGCTGCCGGTCGACGATCCGGCGTTCGACTTCGCCATGTCCTTGCTGCGCTTCGACGCGGGCGTCGGCCTCGACAAGATCGAGGTCCACGACGAGGAGCACGGGCTGTGGATGACCGAGGGCTCCGGGACGTACGTGCTCGGCGCCGACGAGCACGAGGTCCGCGCCGAGGACTTCATCTACATGGCGCCCTACTGTCCGCAGGGCTTCACGGCCAGCGCTGCCGGTCCGGCCGAGTACCTGTTGTACAAGGACGTGTGGCGGGACGGGTTCTGAGCCGCGGAGTAGGCTGACGGCCATGGACGACGACAAGATCCGCGACCGCATCGAGGCCCTCGAGGCGGAGGAGAAGAAGCTCCGCGCCGAGGAGGGCGCCGCCGCCGAGACCGGCCATGACGACGTCATCGCCCGCGACGCCGACCGCCTCAAGGCCATCAAGGTCGAGCTCGACCAGCTCTGGGACCTCCTGCGCCAGCGCGAGGCCAAGCGCCGCGCCGGCGAGGATCCGGACACCGCGCAGCTGCGCGATCAGGGGACCGTCGAGGACTACCTCGGCTAACTCGCCAGCCGCTCCAGCGTCCCCGCCAGGACGGCGACGCCGCGGTCGAGGTCCTCGGGCGAGGTGAACTCGTCGGGATGGTGGCTGATGCCGCCGCGCGACGGCACGAAGATCATCCCGACGGGCACGCGGCGCCCCATGATCATGGCGTCGTGGTAGGCGCCGGAGGTCATGCGGCGGTAGGGCAGGCCGAGCGCCTCGGTCGCCTCGGCGGCCGCCGCGATGACGGCGGGGGAGCACTGGACGGGCGTGTCGGTGACGATCTCCTGGACCGACACCTCCAACTTGCGCTCGGCGCCGATCGCGTGCGCGGTCTCGGCGATCGCCGCGACGACCGCCTCGCGCGCGGCCTCGTCGCTGTCGCGCACATCCACGTCGAGCGAGACCGTCCCGGGGACGACGTTGATCGCCCCCGGCAGCGCGCGGACGACGCCGACGGTCCCGACCGTGGTGCCGCTCGTCGACGCCCGCGCGATCCGCTCGATCGCCACCACCGCCTCGGCGGCGCCGACGAGCGCGTCGCGGCGCAGCGCCATCGGCGTCGCGCCCGCGTGGGTCGCCGCGCCCTCGAAGCTCAGGCGGAAGTCGTGCGGCGCCGCGATCGCCTCGACCACGCCGATCGGCTCGCCGCTGGTCTCGAGGACGATCGCCTGCTCGATGTGGAGCTCGACCAGCGCGTGGACGGACGCCGGGTCGACGATCGCCTCGCGCATCCGGTCGGGCTCGAAGCCCGCGAGCCGCAGCGCGGAGGCCATCGTCACGCCGTCGCGGTCGGCCAGCCGATCGAGGTCCTCGCGCGCGAGCTCGCCGGCCGCGCAGCGCGAGCCGACGCAGCCGGTGCCGAAGCGCGGCTCCTCGCCGGCCCAGGC
>JAOPZG010000028.1 GCA_025964215.1 Conexibacter sp. | reverse complement strand
CGACCCCGCATCAGCGCCGCGCGCTGCGCCGCGAGCTGGCCGCGGGGCTCGGCCTGGGCGGGCGGATCCGGGCGCTCTGGGCGCTCCCTCCGCGGTCCGCCGACCTGTTGGAGGCGTTGAGGCCGGGCCGCCGCCGGTTCTACAATTAGGCCATGGATCACGACGGCGCCTACGACCTCTTCCGCCAGGGCACCGAGCTCCTGGAGGCCGGCGACCACCACGCGGCGACCGTGCCGCTGTCGCGCGCCCGCGAGCTCGCCCCCGACAAGGACTCGGTCCGCGAGGCCTACGGCCGCGCCCTCTTCCTCGCCCAGCGCTTCAGCGAGGCGGCCGCCGAGTTCGAGGCGGTGGTCGAGCACGCGCCGACCAACGACTACGCCCTCTTCTGCCTCGGCCGCTCGCTCCAGCAGCTCGGCCAGCACGCCGAGGCGCTCCACCCGCTGGCCCTCGCCGCCAACCTCCAGCCCGACCGCGCGGACTACGCGAAATATCGTGACCAGGCCAGACGCAAGGCGGCCTGAGCCGGCGCCCGCTGCTATTCTCGGGGGACAACTTCCGTGCCGGGGAGCAGTCCCCGGTGATGTACAGGGAGCGGGCGTGAGCCCGCTCTTTCATTTTTCGAGGGGAGGGTTGATGAGCGCGACGATCCAGACGCAGATCGAGAGCAAGCTCGCCGAGCGCGAGCCCGAGGTCGAGGTGCTGCTCGCGGAGCTCCAGGGCGACACGGTGGAGCTCTTCATCGACCATCCCGACGGCGTCACGCTCGATCTCTGCGAGCGCGTCACGAAGGCGCTCCCGGAGCTCTTGGAGGAGTACGGCCTCACGGTCTCCTCGCCGGGCCCGGAGCGTCCTCTCAGCAAGCCCGAGCACTTCCGCCGCTTCATCGGTCGGCGTGCTCGTGTGCGCACGCGCGACGAGCACGACGGCCGCAAGTCGTTCACCGGCGAGCTGGTCGGCGCGTCCGAGACCGAGGTGACGGTCGCCGCAGGCACCGGCATCGTCGCGATCCCGTACGACGCCATCTCCCGATCCAACCTCGTCGAGTCCTAGGAGCAGGAGCCTCATGTCCCGCGACATCCTGGAAGCCATGACCGCGCTTGCGCGCGAGAAGGGCATCTCACCCGAGAAGCTCATGGCCGCGCTCGAGGACGCGCTGCTCTCGGCGTACAAGAAGCTGCCCGGCGCCGCGCGCTACGCGCGGGTCGAGGTCGACCCCGAGACCGGCGACTTCGTCGTCATCCGCTACCGGATCCCCAAGGACCTGGAGGCCGAGCTGCTCGGCGAGACGATCGCCGAGGAGTCCTACATCGACCCGGAGACGGGCGACAAGGTCGAGCCGCAGGACCCCGAGATCGACCCCGCGAGGTTCGAGCAGTACCGGGATCGCATCGAGGAGATCGACGACACCCCGGACGACTTCGGCCGCATCGCCGCGCAGACCGCCAAGCAGGTCATCCTGCAGCGCATCCGCGAGGCGGAGCGCGACATGATGTTCGAGGAGTTCCGCGACCGCGTCGGCGAGCTGATCACCGGCATCGTCCAGCAGTCCGACTCCCGCTACACGCTCGTGCAGCTGCGCGACCGCGTCGAGGCGCTGCTGCCCAAGGGCGAGCAGGTCGACGGCGAGCGCTACGACCACGGCCAGCGCGTCAAGGCCGTGATCAAGGAGGTCTCGCCCTCGACCAAGGGCCCCTCGATCATCGTCTCGCGCCGCGACGGCGAGCTGATCAAGAAGCTCTTCGAGCTCGAGGTCCCCGAGATCGCCGACGGACTGGTGGAGATCGCCAACGTCGCCCGCGAGCCCGGCTACCGCTCCAAGAGCGCCGTCATCTCGCACGCCGACGGCGTCGACCCGGTCGGCGCCTGCGTCGGCCCGCGCGGCTCGCGCGTCCGGATGGTCGTCACCGAGCTCCGCGGCGAGAAGATCGACATCATCCCCTACAACGACGAGCCCGCCCGGTTCGTCGCCAAGGCCCTCTCGCCGGCCCGCGTCCGCGAGGTGCTCGTCGACGACGAGTCCAAGCAGGCGACGGTCATCGTGCCCGACGACCAGCTCTCGCTGGCGATCGGCCGCGAGGGCCAGAACGCGCGGCTCGCCGCGCGCCTGACCGGCTGGCGCATCGACATCAAGTCCGAGTCCGACTTCGCCGCGACGGCGACCGCCTCCGAGGAGTACGAGGAGGAGACCGGCGGCCGCTGCCAGGCCGTCTCGGTCCGCGGTCGCCGCTGCCCGAACGAGGCCCTGCCGGGCTCGCCGTTCTGCGGCCTGCCCAAGCACCAGGCGCTGTCGCGGTTCACCACCGCGGCGGTCGCGATCCTCGAGCCGCTGAGCGACGAGGAGATCACCGACCTCGCCGACCCGGACAAGACGTGGGACGACGTCGTCGACGTCGTCACGCGCGCCGAGGAGCTCTACGGCGACCAGGAGGAAGTGGTCGTCGACGAGGACGCGGAGCCCGAGGAGGGCGAGTTCGACGACGACGTCGCGGTCGCCGCCGAGGCGCCCGCGGAGGACGACGAGGCCGCCGAGGTGGCGGTCGAGGAGCTCGTCGAGGACGAGCCGTCCGACGACGGTCTGGAGCCTCAGCCCGAGGCTTCGGAGCCCGACGGGGCGGTGGAAGCAGACCCCGAGACCCCGGCCGGGGAGCCCGCGTCGTAAGCTCTGTACCGCAACGGCGCTGCATCGGGTGTGGGACGGTCCGTCCCAAGTCCGATCTGCTGCGCCTCGTTGCGGTGGCAGGTCGGGTCGAGGTTGACCCGGCGGCGACGATGCCCGGGCGCGGCGCCTACGTGTGCAGCCCCGAGTGTGCCGAGCAGGCGGTCAAGCGCCGCGCTGTGAGCCGTGCCCTGAAGGGGCCGGCGGAGATTTCCGAAGACTTCGTAGAATCGATACGACTGCATGGCAAAAAAGCGAATCCATGAGATCGCCAAGGAGCAGGGAGTGTCCAGCAAGGACGTTCTCGATCAGCTCCAGGCCGCCGGCCTCGACGTGAAGGCCGCGTCCTCCTCTGTCGAGGAGAGCGACGCGCTGCGCGCGTTGGGCGGCAACGAGACCAAGGCGGCCGGCAACGGCGCGCCCGCACAGCCTTCGACGCCCGAGCCGCCCGCGGCCGCCGCGAGCGAGGCCCCGGCTCCGGCCGCGGCC
>JAOPZG010000659.1 GCA_025964215.1 Conexibacter sp. | reverse complement strand
CGTGACCGCGGCGGCCTGGTGCCCGCCCGGCGCGCGGGCGGCGAGCACGACGACCGCGACCGCGACGACGGAGAGGAGGGCGAGGCGGAGGCGTGCGGCGGAGATCCCGTCATCTCAGCCGACGCGTCGAAGCCCGGCATGTGGATTCCCGCAACGTCCGTGAAGAACGCGGCTGGCCCGACGGTCCGAGATTCAGTCGTTGGCGGTGACCGCGTCGAGCAGCCCGGCGAACTTCTCGCGCGCCGCGGCGCGCCGCTCCGGGACGCTCTCGGTCGGCACCTCGCCGGCCGGCGGCGCGTAGCCGCGCAGGATCTGGCGGGCGACCGACTGGCGGTGGACCTCGTCCGGCCCGTCGTAGATCCGGGCGGCGCGCGCGTAGCGGTACATCGCCTCGAGCGGCAGGTCGGTCGAGTAGCCGAGCGAGCCGTGCGCCTGGAGCGCGCGATCGACGACGTCGTGCAGGACGCCGGCGCCGTAGAACTTGATCAGCGAGATCGGCGTGCGCGCGGCCGAGACGCCCTGCGTGTCCATCACCCACGCGGCGTGCAAGGTCATCAACCTGGCGGCCTGCATCTGCGCCGCGGAGTCCGCGATCCAGTTCTGGACCGTCTGGTGCTCGCCGAGCGTCTTGCCGCCGCTGACGCGGTAGGTCGCGCGCTCGCAGAGCATGTCGAACGCCCGCTGCGCGACGCCGAGCCAGCGCATGCAGTGGTGGATCCGCCCGGGGTAGAGCCGCTGCTGGGCGATCAGGAAGCCCTCGCCCTCGCCGCCGAGCCGCTGCGTCGCGGGGATCCGCACGTCCTCGTAGACGATCTCGGCGTGCCCGCCGAGCTTGCCGAACGCCTCCCACGGGTGCTCCATCGTCGGCACGTCGCGCAGGATGTTCACGCCGGGCGCGTCGGCGTCGACGAGGAACATCGTCGCGCGCTGGTGCGGGCGCGCCTCGGGGTCGGTGACCGCCATGACGATCAGGAAGTCCGCGATCGACGCGTTGGAGGAGAACCACTTGCGCCCGGAGATCACGTAGTCGTCGCCGTCGCGGACCGCGCGCGTCTTGAGCGTCGTCGGGTCGCTGCCCGCGCTGTCTGGCTCGGTCATCGAGAACGCGGACTTCAGGTCGCCGGCCAGCAGCGGCTCGAGGTAGCGCTCCTTCTGCTCGGCGCTGCCGGCGAGCGCGAGCACCTCGCTGTTGCCCGAGTCCGGCGCCTGGCAGCCGAACGCGTTCGGCGCGTACGGCGTCGTGCCGAGGACCTCGTGCAACAACCCCAACTTGACCTGCCCGTAGCCCTGGCCGCCGAGCTCGGGGTCGAGGTGCGCGGCCCACAGGCCCTGCTTGCGCACCTCCGCCTGGAGCGGCGCGTAGATGCGGTCGAGCTCGGGCTGGGAGAGGTCGCCGGCGATCGTCTCCAGCGGCCAGATCTCCTCCTTGACGAACGCGCGCGCCCAGTCCAGCTTGGCGGCGTAGTCGGGATCGGTCGAGAAGTCCCAGGCCATGGGCCGACCCTACTGCGCCGGGGCGTGCCGTCGCCGGGGCTCGCGGCCGTGCGGCTGCGAGGGCCGCTCGCGCCGCGGCACGTTCGGGATGTCGCGCCGGACCGGCTCGCCCGCGAGCAGCTTCACGCGCTCGCCGAAGTGCGTGATCTCCAGGGCCTCGCCGCGCTCCAGCACGTAGGTCGCGCCGTCGCCGCGGACCTCGACGTGGACGCGGCCCGCCGCGACGCCGATCCGGAAGGCCAGGCGCCCGACGCCGGGCGGCAGCCGCGGCGCGAAGCTCAGCTTCCCGTCGTGGTCGCGGAAGCCGCCGAAGCCCGCGACGAGCGCGAGCCAGCTCCCGGCCAGCGAGGCGATGTGGAGGCCGTCGCGCGTGTTGTGCTCGAGGTCGTGGAGGTCCATGAACGCGGCCTCGCCGAGGTAGTCGTAGGCCAGCTCGAGGTGGCCGGCCTCGGCGGCGACGATCGCCTGCACGCAGGCCGAGAGCGAGGAGTCGCGGACGGTCAGCGGCTCGTAGTAGGCGAAGGCGCGCGCCTTCTCCTCGTCGGTGAAGCGGTCGCCGCAGGTGTAGAGCGCGAGCACGAGGTCGGCCTGCTTGACGACCTGCTTGCGGTAGAGGTCGAAGTAGGGGTAGTGCAACAACAACGGGTAGCTCTCCGGCGGCGTGTCCTCGAAGTCCCAGCGCGCGTGGTGCGTGAAGCCCTCGGCCTGCATGTGGACGTCGAGGATCCCGTCGAACGGCACGTGCATCGTGTCGGCCGCCGCGCGCCAGGCGCCGACCTCGTCGGCCGCCACCTCGAGCGCCTTGGCCTCCTTGGGGTGGCGGTCCACGGCCGTCGCGGCGGCGAGCAGGTTCCGGCGCGCCATCAGGTTGGTGTAGGTGTTGTCGTCGCTGATCGCGCTGTACTCGTCCGGGCCGGTGACGCCCGGCAGGCGGAAGCGCCCCTTGCGGTCGTGGTGGCCGAGCGCGGCCCACAGGCGCGCGGTCTCGACCAGCAGCGGCAGGCCGACGTCGCGGGCGAAGGCCTCGTCCGCGGTCGCGTGCTGGTAGCGCTCCACGGCGCTCGCGATGTCGGCGGCGATGTGCATCGCCGCCGTGCCCGCGGGCCAGTAGCCCGAGCACTCGCGGCCGGCGATCGTCCGCCACGGGAAGGCCGCGCCGGCGAGCCCGAGCTGGGTGGCGCGCTCGCGCGCGAGGTCGAGCGTCGCGTGGCGCCAGC
>JAOPZG010000619.1 GCA_025964215.1 Conexibacter sp. | reverse complement strand
GGGCGCAGGCGATCCCCATCGGCGGCAGGCCCTCAGAGAGGGTGCGCGCGCCGCAGACCGGGACGATCGTGAGCCGGCGCTCGGGCGCGACGAGCGCGACCGGCATCAGGCGGTGGGCGGGCAGCGGGATGTCGAGGTCGACCGAGCGCACGAGCTTGACCCCGGACTCGGCGGCGTCGCGCAGCGGGCCCTCCCAGATCGCGAGGACGGTGTCGGCGGCCTGGAGCGCGTCGCGCAGCGTGCGCGCCTGGGCGGCGTAGGCCTCCTCGGCCTCCTCGCGGGTGTAGGCCTCGCCGAGGTCGAGGTCGACGGGCACGCGCAGGAGGTCGCGGGCGCCGAGGCGCTCGCCCTCGCCGTGGCCGCCGTTGGCGATGTAGGTCTGGATCGTGCCGAGGTCGCGGCGGCCGTGGAAGACGACCGTGAGCTCCTCGGCGAGCGCGAGCCCGTGGACCTTGAGCGCGACCGCCGCGGCCGCTTCGGGGTCGAGCAGGGCGCTGCGCAGCAGCTCGTCGGCGAGTCCGTCGCCGGGCTGTGCGTCGTGCCGGTCTGGATGCTGGTCGTCCACCGCGCCTCCAACTGTCGCTGGTCACACCATGGTGCACTGCTTCCTACCCGATTTCATCGGACACGTGGTCGGAATCTCCATCGCCGATCCGGCAGTTGAGGCCAGGCGGCCTCGGGTACCTTCGGGGCATGAAGCTCCTCTACAAGCCGTTCGGGATCGTGCTCGGCCTCCTCGCGGGCCTCGTCTCCAAGAAGCTCTTCGACGTCGTCTGGGGCGTCTTCGACGACGAGGAGCCGCCGAAGCCGACGACGCGCGACGCGGACTGGCCGAAGGTGCTCGCCGCGGCGGCGGTCCAGGGCGTGACGTTCAAGGTGACGCGCGCGGCCGTGGACCGCGCGGGCGCCAAGGGCTGGGACCACCTCTTCGGCGTGTGGCCCGGGCCGAAGAAGCAGGAGCAGTCGCAGGCCGGCGACGCGGTGCGCTAGCGGGCCGCGCGGACGACGAAGCCGCGCTCGCGGAGGTCCTCGAGCGCGTCCTCGAACGCGCCGAAGTCCTGGGCGAGCAGCAGGTCGATCGGGCGCCCGTGGCGCCCGGCGGCGCGGACCCAGCGGCGCAGCACGCCCTCCCCCGCGCGCTCGACGGCCTCCTCGGTCAGCGTGAGGAGGATCGGCAGCTGCGGCTTGTGGTCGAGCTCGCCGGTGAGGACCGTGAGCGGGTCGGCGTCGAGGACGGCGAGCAGCTCGTCGTCGGAGAGCCCGAGCCGGTCCTGCAAGAGGGCGGCGGCGGTGGAGGTCAGCGGAGCCTCAGAAGAGCTGGTTCTCTCCGCCAAAGACTTCCGAGACCGAGTCGTCGGTGAAGATCCGGCGGATCGAGTCCGTCAGCAGGTCCGCGCACGAGAGCACCTGGATGTTGTCGGGCGCGCCGGGGCGCAGCGGGATCGTGTCGGTGACGACGATCTTCTCGAAGCCCGCGGCCTCGAGGTTCTCATAGGCGTTGCCGCTGAACACCGGGTGCGTCGCCGCCGCGAAGACGCGCGTGGCGCCCTCGTCCAGGACCGTGTGCGCGGCCGCCTTCAGCGTCCCCGCCGTGTCGATCATGTCGTCGACGATCACCGCGGTCTTGCCCTTGACGTCGCCGATCACGTAGCCGATCTCGGCGACCTGCTGGGCCGGGCGCTCCTTGTCGAGGATCGCCAGCTCGGCGCCGATCTTCGACGCGAACTTCTTGTTCAACTTGACCCGGCCGGCGTCCGGCGCGACGACCACGAGGTCGTTGAGCTGGAGGTCGTCGAAGTGCTGCGTGAGCATCATCAGCGCGGTCATGTGGTCGACCGGGATGTTGAAGAAGCCCTGCACCTGGCCCGCGTGGAGGTCCATCGTCAGGACGCGGTCGGCACCGGCGGCCTCGAGCATCCGGGCGACGAGCCGCGCGCTGATCGGCTCGCGCGGCGCGCTCTTCTTGTCCTGGCGGCTGTAGCCGTACCAGGGCGTGACGGCGATGACGCGGTGGGCGCTCGCGCCGATCGCCGCGTCGATCATCACCAGCAGCTCCATCAGCGCGTCGTTGGCGCTGATGCCCGTCTCCGGGTTGGCGCACATCGGCTGGATGAGGAAGACGTCCGCGCCGCGGATCGACTCCTCGTAGCGGCAGTAGACCTCGCCGCTCTTGAACGTCTTGAGGGTGATCGGCCCGAGGTCGACCCCCAGCTTCGACCCGATCTTCGCGGCCAGCTCGGGGTTCGCGCGCCCCGAGAACAGCATCAGCCGCTTGTCGTAGTCGATCGGGAGGCTCGTGGCCACGGGCATCGTCCGCGGGGTGCTCACGTCGTCGACCATGGTAATCGCCCGGCCCGACGCCTCGAGTGGCAACTGGATGCTGGTGCTCACCTGGGTCCTGGTCCTTCTACTCGCGGTCCGCGTAGCCCTCGACGTTGCGCTGCCGTGCGCGTGCGACGGCAAGTGCCCGGGCCGGCACGTCGTGCGTGACGACCGACCCCGCGGCAGTGTATGACCCGTCGCCGAGCGACACCGGCGCGACCAGCGTCGTGTCGACGCCCGTCTTGACGCCGGCGCCGATCGTCGTGCGCGACTTCGTCTTGCTCTTGCTGTCGTAGTTGGCGGTGATCGTGGCCGCGCCGAGGTTGCTGCCGGGGCCGACGTCGGCGTCCCCGATGTAGCTCAGGTGCGGGACCTTCGTGCCCTCGCCGATGTCGGAGTTCTTGATCTCGACGAAGGTGCCGGCCTTGGCGTTGGCCCGCAGGCGGGCGCCCGGGCGGAGGTAGGCGAAGGGGCCGACGGAGACGCCGTCCTCGAGCGTCGCGGAGTCGAGGTAGGAGCAGCGGATCGTGCAGCGCTCGCCGATCGTGGTCGCGCCCTTGATCGTCGTGCCGGGCTCGATCGTCGTGTCCTGGCCGATCGCGATGCCGGCGTCGATGCGGGTCGAGGCGGGGTCGACGATCGTCACGCCGGCGCGCATGTGGTGCTCGAGGATCCGGCGCTGGGCGAGCGTCGTGACGTCGGCGAGCGCGACGCGGTCGTTGATCCCGAGCACGAGCGCGTGGTCGTCGACGACGTGGGCGGCGACGATCTGGCCCTGGTCCCGGAGGACGGCCAGGACGTCCGGGAGGTACTTCTCGCCCTGGGCGTTGTCGCTGCCGACCCGGGGCAGCGCGTCGGCGAGCGCGGCGTGGTCGAAGCAGAAGATCCCCGTGTTGATCTCGCGGAGCTGGAGCTCCTCGGGCGTCGCGTCGCCGGGGGCCTTGGTCTCGACCACGCGCTCGACGTGGCCGGTGCTCGGATGGCGCACGACGCGGCCGTAGCCGGTCGCGTCGTCGAGGATCGTCGTCGCCATCGTCGCGGCCGCGCCCGAGGCGGTGTGGGCGTCGACCAGCTCCTGGATCGCCTGTGCGGAGACGAGCGGGACGTCGCCGGAGAGGACCACGACCGGCAGCCCGGGCGCGACGTCGGGCAGGCCGGCGAGGACCGCGCCGCCGGTGCCGTCGGGGACGGGCTGCGTCGCAGTTCGCGTGCCCTCGGGGAGCGCTGCGGCCAGATCCACGCTCGGCGAGGACACGACCACGACCCGCTCAGCCCCCGCCTCCTGCGCGGCGATCACGGGCCAGGCGACCATCGGCCGCCCGCAGATCTCATGCAGGACCTTGGGCGTCGCGGAACGCATCCGCGTCCCCTGTCCTGCGGCCATCACGACGGCGCTGAAGGAGGTCACGGGGCGGAAGGCTAGAGGGAGGGTCCGTGGTGCGGCACAATGAGGATTGAGGAGCCAATGCACTGGGGAGTGGTGTAAAGGCAGCACAGGTCGCTTTGGCCGATCTAGTCGGGGTTCGAATCCCTGCTCCCCAGCTCTCCCGAATCCGTCCGGACACGAACGTATGTTCTGGTCATGTCACGGAGGATCCGGTTCAGCGAGGAGGAGGCGCGCGCCGCGGTCGCCGCATCGCTCTCCTACAGCGAAGCGCTCCGCCGGCTCGGGCTGCGCGCCGCGGGCGGCAACCACCTGACGCTGAGGAAGTACATCGCCCTGTGGGACATCTCGGTCGCGCACTTCGATCCCTACGCCACGCAGCGGCAGGCGGCGGAGCGGCTCTCGAAGGCCCGCCCGCTCGCCGAGATCCTCGTCGAGCACTCGACCTACAGCCGCGGGCACCTGAAGGAGCGGCTCTTCCGCGAGGGCGTCAAGACGCGCGCCTGCGAGCTCTGCGGCCAGGGCGAGGAGTGGCGCGGGAGCCGGATGTCGCTGATCCTCGATCACGTCAACGGCGTCGGCGACGACCACCGGCTCGAGAACCTGCGGATCGCGTGCCCGAACTGCGCGGCCACGTTCGACACGCACTGCGGCCGGCAGAACCAGTGGGAGCGCGCGTGCGTGCGCTGCGGCAAGGCGTACCGGCCGCGGAGCTCCAAGCAGCGCCACTGCTCCAAGGAGTGCGGCCTGCACGCCTCCTCCGGCCACGGCCCGCGCCCGGCCATCCGCAAGGTCCCCCGGCCGCCCTACGCCCAGCTCCAGCGCGAGATCGACGCGCTCGGGTTCTCGGCGGTCGGGCGGCGGTACGGCGTCAGCGACAACGCGGTGCGCAAGTGGGTGCGGCAGTACGAGCGGGAGCGGGCCGGGTGAGCGTGGGTCGATGTGTCCGCATCGGACCGGAGTCCTGGGGTCCATACCGCTACGGACCGACCCACATGGGTGATGCGACTCGCCCCCACCGCTCGCCTGCTCCTCGTCCTGCCCGCGCTCGCGCTGGCCGCCGCCCCCGCGGCGGCGGACGTCATGGACTTCCCCGCCCTGCCCGCGGACCTCCCGCCCGCGCTGGTCATCCGCTCGGTCGCGACGCTCCCCGTCGCGCCGCTGCTGCCGTCGCTCTCGCAGCCCGCGGCCGCGCCGCTGCTCGGCCTGCCGGGTCCGGATCGGCTCGCCGTGCGCAGCATGCGCGGCGGGATCCTGCTCGGCGAGGAGGGCGGCGACCGGCTCGTGGGCGCGACCGGTCCGGACCGGCTCGACGGCGGCACCGGCGCCGACGTCGCGTTCGGCCAGGGCGGCGCCGACCAGCTCGACGGCGACTCCGGCGACGACACGCTCGACGGCGGCGACGGGCCCGACCGGCTCTTCGGCGGCTACGGCCACGACCGCATCACCGGCGACGCCGGCAACGACGTGCTCGACGGCGGCCCCGCGCCGGACGTCGTGGACGGCGGCGACGGCGACGACCTCGTCCACGGCGGCTCCGGCGCCGACACGATCCGCGCGGGCGCCGGCAACGACGTCGTCTACGCCGACTCGGGCCCCGACCACATCGACGCCGGGGACGGCGACGACGTCGTCT
>JAOPZG010000595.1 GCA_025964215.1 Conexibacter sp. | reverse complement strand
ACCTCGTCGCGCGGCTCGGCGGCGACGAGTTCGCGATCGTCGTCCCCGACGCCGATCCCGCCTCGCTGCTCGCCGTCGCGACGCGCGCGATCGTCGCGGTCGGCGCCGCCTCCGAGCGCCTCGAGCTGCTCGGCACGCGCCTCGGCGCGAGCGCCGGCGTCGCGCTGCTGCCCGACGACGCGGCCGACGCCGACGCGCTGCTCGCCACCGCCGACGAGGCCCTGCGCGCGGCCAAGCGCGCCGGCAAGGGCCGCGTCGTGACGAGCGGCTCGCTCAGCGTCATGCGCTGAGCGGCGCCCGCGCGACTACGCCGCGGCCTGCTCGGCCCAGTCGCGGTAGAGGCGCCAGTAGTGGCCCTCCGCCGCGAGCAGCTCGTCGTGCGTGCCGGACTCCACGATCCGCCCGCCCTCGAGCACCACGATCCGCCCGGCCTGGCGGATGGTCGACAGGCGGTGCGCGATCACGATCGCCGTCCGCCCGGCGAGCAGCCGCCGCAGGCCCTCCTCGATGATCGTCTCCGTGTGGAGGTCGACGTTCGAGGTCGCCTCGTCCAGGACCAGGATCCGCGGATCCGCCACCAGCGCGCGGGCGAAGGCCACGAGCTGCCGCTGCCCGGCCGAGAGCTGGACGCCGCGCTCGCCGATCTGCGTGTCGAGCCCGTGCTCGAGCCGCTGCACGAACTCCCACGCGCCGACCGCGCGGCACGCGTCCTCGAGCACCGCGTCGTCCACGTCGCCGCCGTCCCGGATCCCGAACGCGATGTTCTCGCGCAGCGTCCCGCTGAACAGGAAGCCCTCCTGCGGCACGATCCCCATCTGCGAGCGCAGCGACTGCATCGTCACGTCGCGCAGGTCGATGCCGTCGACCTTCACGGCGCCCGAGGTCGGGTCGTAGAAGCGCGCCGCGAGCTTGGCGAAGGTGGACTTGCCGGCGCCGGTCGCGCCGACCAGGGCGACGGTCTGGCCCGGCGGCACGTGCAGCGAGACATCGGCGAGCGCGGTCTTGGGGTGGGTGGGATCGTCTTCTGTCGAGTACGCGAACGTCACGTCCTCGAACGCGATCTCGCCCCGCAGCGGCCGCGGGAGGTCCGGGGCGCCCGGCTTGTCCACCAGGTCGGGCTGCTCGTCCAGCAGCCCGAAGATCTTGTCGAGCGCCGCCATCCCGGACTGGTAGGTCGTGTAGACCTGCGAGAGCTGCGTGATCGGGTCGAAGAAGCCGTTGAGCGCGGCGATGAAGCCGACGAGCACGCCGACGGTGACGGAGCCGTGCAGCACCTGGTGGCCGCCGTAGAGCAGGATCCCGACCGTCGCGACCGCCGAGATGAACTCGACCGCCGGGAAGTACGCCGCGTTCAGGTTGACCGTCGTCTGGTTCGCGGCGCGGTTCTCGCCGTTGAGCACCGCGAAGCGGTCGCGGTGGCGCGGCTCCTGCGCGAACGAGCGCATCACGCGGATCCCGGACAGCGTCTCCTGGAGGTACGCGGTCAACCCGCCGATCGTCTCGCGCGTGCGCCGGAACGCGTCGGCGGAGGCGAGCCGGAAGGCGAACGACCCCACGGCCATCACCGGGAAGATGACGAACGTCAGCAACGCGAGCTCGACGTCGAACCAGAGCAGGATCGCGATCGACCCGATCAGCGTGAGCGTCGCCTGGAAGAGCGTCGTGACCGAGTCGGTGACCATCGACTCGAGCGCCTCGACGTCGTTGGTCATCCGCGAGATCAGCACGCCCGCCGGCCGCCGCTCGTAGAAGCCGACCGGCATCTCCTGAAGGTGCTCGAAGATGTCCAGGCGCAGGTCCTGGAGCGCGCGCTGGCCGACCCAGTTCGTGAGGTAGGTCTGGATGAACGACGTGCCCCAGACCACCAGCGCGCTGATGATGAACAGCACGACGATGACGTTGAGCGCGCCGAGGTCGCCCTTGGTGATGCCGCGGTCGATCGCCTGCTTGGCCAGGGGTGCGGGCGCCAGCGAGGCCGCGGTCCCCAGGACCAGGGCCACGAACATGAGCGCCGTGCGCGTCCGGTAGGGGCGCAGCAGCTCGACGATCCCGCGCAGCTTGCGTCCGCGCCCGCCGGTCTCGCGCAGGCGGCGGCGGAGGTCGTCGCGCCGGTTGAGGCCGGCCGCCTGCTCGGCCCTCACAGGCCCGCCACCTCGCGGTCGGGCGCGTTGCGGTTGAGGAAGACCTGGTCCGGCAGCCCCTTCTCGACGATCTCGGCATAGAGCGGCGAGACCTCCAGCAGCTCGTCGTGCGTGCCCTCGGCGACGATCCGGCCGGCCTCGACCACGACGATCCGGTCGGCGAGCGCGATCGTGCTCAGGCGATGGGCGATGACGAACGTCGTGCGCCCGGCCATCACCTCGCGCAGCGCCTCCTTGATCGCCTGCTCGGTCGAGGCGTCGACGGCGGATGTGGCGTCGTCCAGGACCAGGACGCGCGGGTCGGCGAGCAGCGCGCGGGCGATCGCGACGCGCTGGCGCTGGCCGCCGCTGAGCGTCAGGCCGCGCTCGCCGACGCGCGTCGCGTAGCCGTCGGGCAGCGCCGCG
>JAOPZG010000587.1 GCA_025964215.1 Conexibacter sp. | reverse complement strand
GGGCGCGTCGGTGTAGAGCGGCAGGACCTCTTCGAGCGCGTCGCGCTCGCCGGCGAGCGGCATGAACCGCAGCACCGCGCGGTAGTGCTCGGCGAGCGCACGTTCGCCGAACGGCCACTCCCCGAGGTCGCGATCGCGGTAGGGCGCGATCGACGCGCCCCACACCGTGCTCAGGCCGCCGCGGCCGAGCGACGGCACCGTGGGGATCCCGCTCGCGCGCGCGGGCCGCGCCGGGTGGTCCTGCGCGTAGGGATGCAAGGACCCCATGACGGGCTTGAGCGGGACGGCGCCGAGGCTCGGCTCGAACTCGTGACGCAGCGCGTCGACGAGCTGCGGGTCCCATGCTTCTGGCTCCTGATCGTGCAGCGGCGCGTAGCGGTCGCGCAGCGCCGGGGCGGCCTCGGCGCCGCCGTCGAAGAGCGTGACGCGCACACCGGCCGCGAGCAGGGCGCGCGCACAGGCGACGCCCGCCGGTCCGGACCCAAGGACCGCGACGCCCGCGCTCACGAGAGGGCAGGCCGGAACGGCCGGAACGCCACGGTGGCCGGAGCGCTGGCGGCGGCGAACGGATGGGTGTCGGCGGTCGCCAGGCTGAGCGCGCTGTCGCTGCGGAAGGGCGGGTGAAGGCCGAGCCGCTCGAGGGACCTGAGCGCCTGGAAGACCGCGCGCCATGGCACCGGGACGAAGCGCGGCGAGCGCCCTCGCGCCTGCGCCATGGACGAGAGCAGGCCGCGGAGCGTGACCGGCTCCGGGTTGGCGGCGACGAGCGGGCGGCCGGTCTCCTCCTCGCGGCCGGCGGCGATCGCCGCGACGAGCTCGCCGACGTCCTGCTCATGGGCCAGCAGCATCGGGCTGCCGTCGCCGACGATCAGCGGGATCACCGGCAGCCGGGCGGCCATCCGCTCGAGCCCCGCGAACATCGCGCCGGCGCCCGGCCCGTAGACGAGTCCGGGGCGGACGACGACGCCGCCACGCGCGACGGCCGCGGCCTCGGTCAGCAGCTTGGCCGTGCCATAGCGCGACCGTGCGCCCGGGAACGCGGCGAGGCTGGAAAGGTGGATCAGACGCTGAACGTCGTCCTCGAGCGCAGCGTCGAAGAGCGTGCGGGCGCCGCCGACGTTGATCCGCTCGATGTCCATCCAGTCGGTCGGTGCGAAGTCGTAGGCCGCGTGGACGAGGAGGTCGACGCCGGCGAGCGGCGGCGCGGCGACAGAGCCGAGGTCCCACGGCCGGTGCTCGTCCGCGTTGGGCGTCGGTGTTCGCGTCAGCGCGACCACGTGCCAGCCGTCGGCGCGCAGCCGCCGGGCGATCACCCCGCCCACGTAGCCGGACGCGCCGCTGACGGCGGCGGTTCGACGCTGCGGGGCGGACATGGCCGGACCTTAGGCGCGGAGCTGATGTAGGTCTTGGACGAGGCGCTGCCAGCTGGCCCAGCCGGTGCGCCTCGTCCCCACCGGTGCTGCCGGGCTAGACGGTCGCCGCCGCCGGGTCCGGCCGCACGATCAGGGTGCTCGCCACCGGGATGATCTCGTCGACCGGGAGGTCGGCGAGCTCGGCGTGGCGGCGGATCGCCTCGGGGCTCGAGGCCTCGTAGAGGCAGACGGTGCCGACCGTGCCGGCGCCCTCGTCGAGGACGTAGGAGCGGATCCAGCGGACGTCGTCGGACATGTCCTCGCCGACGCGCGTGGAGCGCGCGGCCGCCTCCTCGAGCGCGGCTGCGGAGGCCCAGCCGCTGCGGCGCAGGATCACGTACAGGTCCATTCGTCAACCACCTTCGTGTCGTCGTTCACCGTGGTGGCAACGCTACGCCTGAATCGCCGCCGGGACATCGGCAAGATGGCCTATCTTCGCTCGGTTCGGGTCCTAAGGTGGATCCATGCCCTCCATCAAGGTCGGAACCGAGAGCTCCGCGGACATCGAGATCCACTACGAGGACCACGGTGCCGGCAAGCCGGTCGTGCTCATCCACGGCTACCCGCTCGACGGCAACTCGTGGGAGCGCCAGGAGCGCGTCCTGCTCGCCGCCGGCTACCGCGTGATCAGCTACGACCGCCGCGGCTTCGGCCGCTCGAGCCAGCCGACGACGGGCTACGACTACGACACGTTCGCGGCCGACCTCAACGCGCTGCTCGAGCACCTCGACGTCAAGGACATCGGGTTGGTCGGCTTCTCGATGGGCACCGGCGAGGTGACGCGCTACCTCGGCACCTACGGCTCCGGCCGTGTCCGCAAGGCCGCGCTGCTCGGCGCGATCCCGCCGTTCCTGCTGCTCACCGACGACAACCCGGAGGGCGTCCCCGGCGACGTCTTCGAGGGGATCAAGGAGGCGATCGTCGCCGACCGCTACGCCTACTTCGACGACTTCTTCTCCAACTTCTACAACACGGACAAGCTGGCTCCCGAGAAGATCGGCGACGCCGCGCTGCGCGCGAGCTTCCAGACGGCCGCGGCCTCCTCGCCGTTCGCGACCTACGCCTGCGTCGACACCTGGCTGACCGACTTCCGCGGCGACCTGCCGAAGATCGACGTGCCGGTGCTCGTCGTCCACGGCACCGAGGACCGCATCCTCCCGTTCGACAACACGGCCAAGCGCCTCCCGGACCTCGTCGCCGACCTGCAGCTCGTCCCCGTCGAGGGCGGCCCGCACAACATCGCGTGGACGCACCCGGACGAGGTCAACGCGGCGCTGCTGGAGTTCCTCGCCGACTAGCGTCGGGCCACGCCCGGCGTACGTGCCGGAGCGCAACGACGCGGAGTTCGAGACCGGGACGGTGACGGCGCGATGGCCGAAGGCCGCGCCGCGGCTCGAGGCGCGCGGCGCGTCACCTGGAGTTCGCGACGCTCGTCGCCAGCCCCTCGGCGACGCCGACCACCGTCTGCGAGTAGGCGTCGAGCGCGGCCCGCTCCAGCGTGCTGATCAGCCCAGCGCGACCGTGATCTCGTGCGGGTCCGCTCCGCGCAGCACGCTCACCAGCGCCTCGTCCTTCGCCCCGCGCACCGCGCGGTCGAGGTCGCCGATCGAGTGCACCGGCGCGCCGTCGACGCCGACGACGAGGTCGCCCTGGGCGAGCCCGGCGCGGTCGGCCGCGCCGTCGCGGCGGACGCGGAGGATCAGGACGCCGGGCTCCTGCGGAAGGCCGACGGCGCGGCGCATCCGGGCGGCGACCGCGGAC
>JAOPZG010000573.1 GCA_025964215.1 Conexibacter sp. | reverse complement strand
CTGCCCTACGCGGTCCCGCCGTCCTCGTACTTCGTCAATATTCGCCGTCCGCGTAGCCTGACTCAGCGGCCCGGAGCGAATCGGCCACGGGCGCTGTTAGCCAGTCGGTCCTGCCATCTACCGCGGTGCCCAAGCCTGCCATCGAGATGTCCGGCCAACACACCGTCGGCGCTCGCCACGACTCAAGCGCCCGACCTCGTGCTCGATGACGCCGATATATGTGGATGGGTGCCTCCCGCCCGCTCTAGGATCGTGCAGCAATGAACCAGGATGAGGAGCAGGACCGGACCGATCGCCCGAGCCCGGAGCCGGTCACGTGGCTGGCGGCCATCAGCGTTACGGCCGGCCTGGTGGCGATCGCTGCCGAGGGCACGCTGGCCAAGTTTCTCGCAATCCCCTTGGCGGTCGCGGTGGCCTGGGCTCTGGTGCTCGTGAGCCGACGCCAGACGCCGGCTCGATCCTCTCGGCCGCGACCGCAAGCTCGCCGCGGCGACAGGACTGGCGCTATTCCTCAGCGCCGGCGTGATCGCCTCCTCCCTCAGTGCCGAAGCGTCCACGACCGTGGTGGTCGCTCCGGGCGATGCGCCCTCCTCGGGCGGGCGGCCAAGCCAAAGACCGCCGCCAAGCCAAAGTCCACCGTCAAGTTCCTGGGCGGCTACTCGCCTTCCAACAGACCGACCTACGAATGCGTGCTGCAGAGCGGCACGTGTGAGGGCGGCGTCGCCCACGTCGTGTTCAACCCATATGTCAACGCGCCAAACTACGGCGATGAACGTGGCTTCGTAGACGCAAAGCCAGCAGGCGACCAGAGCGAGGACGGCTACCGCGACCGGATATCAGTCAATCCGGGGGACAAGATCACCCTTCGCATCTACATCGACAACAACGCGGACACGCTGACGGCACATGACACAGAGCTCACGGTTCTCCTGGCAAAGAACCGAGCGCGACGCATCATCGCCGCTGGGTCGATCAGCGCCGCAAATGCTCAGCCGCGTGCCGTCAGCGACACGGTCGAGTTCGACAGCGCCGAACCGATCGGTCTTCGATTCGACCGCGCAGAGCGCCCGCAGGTCACCTACCGCGCATCGCCCAGCCAGAAATTCAAGACCAAGGATCTCCCGTCGGCGTACTTCACGGACGAAAGCGTCATGAGCGCCCGCCTCGGCACCTGGCCAGCCGGCTTTGCAGCACGCGCACTGATCACGACGACCCTCCTCGTGTCGTGAGCCGAAACGAGCTGCCGCGGCAGCCCGCGAGCACAGCAACTTGTACACAACACGCGTTTAGGCCATGAGCAAGCGTTTCATGGCCTAAACCCACAGGAATCCGCCCGAAACCACGGGTACCGTCGCGCCGGAACCCTACGCGAAACTGCTGCAAACCGACCCCTCGAACAACACCTACGAGTACCTCTGAGACTCAACGTAGGACCACCTTGCGCGGAACACGAGGTGGTCCTCGCTCGAGTCAGGATGACTTGAACGCCTCATGTTCAATCCGAGGTGTGTCGGCCTCGTTCGACGTATTGTCCCACCATCCAGAAGCTTGCCCAGCTCGCGGTCGGATGCGCGAATCAGGACCCGAGGTCGACGTCGCGTCGGCCCAAGGCAGACCGGACTACGACACGTTCGTCGAACTCTCCGCCAGCAGTTCACCGGTTGCCTGTGCCGCCTGTTGCATCGCAGGGCCGAGGTTGGCGGCCTCCTGAGTTGGCTGACCGGCCAGTCGGTAGGCTGGGGCGTAGCGGACCCGTTAGCGGCAGCCGAGCGCCTTGGCGTAAGGCTTGTCGCTGGACGGAGGGTTGCCGCTGCTGTCCAGAACGAGCCGACGGACACGCACCCGCGTCTTGAGGACTTGCCCGGTGGCGCGCACGCGGATGCGGACCTCCACGAGGCTGCCCGGTCGGGCACGCTTCAGGCGCGAGTGCCGCGTGGCGCTCAGCGTGATGCGGCCGCAGACGGTGTTGTGCTGGACGAAGCGCTCGACGCCCTCCGCCGCCCGGACGCCGTCGAGCGACGCATCGAGGCCCGCCCCATCCTTCGACAACGCGTGATCGAGCCGGAAGAACACGTCGAACCCCGGCAGTGCGCTTTGGTCGAGCGCGACGACGATCGGCGACCCGACCCACCGATAGCTCGTCGCGCTCGAACTGGCGGCCGGTACACCACGAGCAACGGCGACGGCGACCGCCGCGAACACCGCTACCGTCCCGGCCGTCGTTACGACCGACCGCCCGACCGTCGTCATGACGGCGAGTCGTCCGGGTCGCAACCGTTGCGGCTCCGGGCACAGCTTGCCGAAGTCAGAGCGGCTGACGAACACCCAGCCGCCGTCGAGGTTGTGATAGTTCGTGTCTCTCACCATGACGAACTTTCGGCCCTTGGTCACGTACCGCCAGCCGACACGATAACCCGCGGAGACGACCTGAGAGGGGATGGTGCGCACGACCTCGGTACAGCGCTGCGGTTCACCCTCGGTCGGCGTTGGGTAAACGTCGGCGCACTCCACGACGTCGCCGGAGTGCGTCGAAAAGTGCGCGTCCGACGTGCCGTTGCAGCCCGTGACGCAGTTCACACCGGCGGCGAAGCCCTCGTCGTGTTCCGCGAACGCCGTCGTGCAGTTCGACTCCGCGTCGGAGCCTTCTTGGTCGACGTTCTGCGCGTTGACCCAGCCGCAGTGATCGTAGTTGCCCGTTACGAGGCCCACGAAGTACAACGCGTTTCTCACGGTTCGGTTGCCGGTGACGTTCACCCGCTGTGGGCGGCCCACGGCGTGCTGCTCGTCGCTCTTCGACGAGTCGTCGATGGGCTCTCCCGCGCGCAGGCGCTTGGACTTGAAGTCTTGCCATCGAAGGCTGAATCCATCCCCTTGCGCGGTGGCCCATCCCGAGGTGGTGATCTTCCCCGCATGGCCGTCAACGCCGCGGTGGAGACGACTGCGGCGTAGATCGCCATGGCGCTCGCGCACCTCCCGCCCGCTCGCCGTCGCAGCGACCCCGTTCGGTTAGGGTGAATCAAGTGCTCCGTCTGGTCGCCGCCGAGCTGCGCCACCGCCGCGGCCGCGCGCTGGCGCTCCTGGCGGGGATCGCGGTGGCGACCGCGGCGTTCACGGTCCTCACCGGTGCCTCGGACTCCTCGCGCCTGGAGGTCCGCGGGGCCGTCGCCGAGCACTTTCGCGGCACGTACGACCTGCTCGTGCGCCCGCCGAAGACCGTCAGCGCGCTCGAGCGCCGGGCGGGCCTGGTCCAGCGCAGCTTCCTGGCCGGCACGTTCGGCGGCATCACGCTGGGCCAGCTGAGCACGGTGCGCCACGCGCCCGGGGTCGAGGTCGCCGCGCCGCTGGCGGTGTACGGCTACGTCATGCCCACCGCGGAGATCCCGCTGCCGGTCGCCGGCGACCTCGAGGCGAACCCGCCCAGCCCCCGCGCGCTGTACCGGCTCTCCACGCGTTGGACCGCCGACCGCGGCACGGTGCAGGTCAAGGACCCCGACTCCTCGATCTACGTCACGGAGAACGAGTTCGCGGCGCCGCCGCCGCGGCAGGGCGGCGAGCCCGGGCGGCTCCACGCCACCGAGTACTTCGACTCCTACACCAGCGGCCCCGTCTGCCCCTCGGCGGCCCACGCGCAGTCGGCGTTCACGCCGCAGGCGCGCACCTGGCTGTGGTGCTGGTCGACGCGCAGCGGCCTCGGCCAGTTCGAGATCGGCCCCAGGAAGCTCCCCGCGAGCCAGATCGGCGGCCGGCTCGAGTTCCCGTTCCCGCTGCTGGTGGCCGGCATCGACCCCGCCGCCGAGGCCAAGCTGGAGGGCGCCGACCACGCGATCGTCTCCGGGCGCTACCTGCGCGAGGCCGAGACGCCGGTGCTGAGCTCCGGCGGCCTCATCCGGAAGGCGCCGATCCTGATGGCGGCCTCCAGCGGGATCGACCTGCGCGCCGACGTGGCCGTGCGGCGACTGCCCGACACCGCCGCCGAGGCGTTCAGGAAGGCGCGCGACAGCGTCACCGCCGCCCGGCACGCGATCGAGCGCAGCCACAGCACCGGCACCGTCCTGCGCACGACCGTCACCGCCGCCGACGCTTACGCCGCGCTGCTGACCAGTCAGCGCGCCGGGGCCCAGCAGGTCGCGACGCGCTGGATCGCCGGGCCGTCGCGCTATGCGCTCGTCGGCCCCGACCGCGTGCGCGCGGTGCCGACCGGGACCGACCGCTTCGCCTGGGGCGCCCAGTCCAGCTACGACGGCACGGGCACGGGCTTCGTCACCGCCCCCGCGACCGGCCACGACCTCGGCTTCCGGCGCTTCACCGAGCACGTCGCGAGCTACCCCAGCCGCGGCCACGGCTTCGTGCCGCTCTACGACGTCGTCGGGACGTTCGACCCCAACAAGCTCGCCGACGCGCTGAACGCCAACGCGGCGCCGCTGAACCCGTTCCACCGGCCGGGCGCGCCCGCCGCCGACCCCTCGGCGGCGCCCTGGCTGCGCGGCGGCACGCTCGCGCCCGACGGCAACATGGCCGGCTACCTGATCCCGCCGCCCGCGCTGCTGACGACGATCGAGAGCGGCAGCGTCTTCAGCGACTCCGGGGTCTACGGGCACGAGACCGCGGCCCAGGCGGGGGCGCCGATCAGCGTCATCCGCGTGCGCGTCGCCGGCGTGACCGGGCCGGACAAGGTCTCGCGCGAGCGCCTGCGGGTGGCCGCCGAGACGATCGCCAAGCGCACCGGCCTGCAGGTCGACGTGGTCTCGGGCGCGTCGCCGACCGCGGTCACCGTCGACCTGCCGGCGTCGCGCCTCGGCCGGCCGGCGGTCGCGCTGCGCGAGAGCTGGATGAAGAAGGGCGTGGCGACCGTGATCCTCAACGCGGTCGACCGCAAGTCCTTGATCCTGTTCCTGTTGGTGTTGGTCGTCTGCGCGCTGTTCTGCGTCAACGCGACCGCCGCGGCGGTGCGCACGCGCGCGACCGAGCTGGGGATCCTGGCCTGCGTCGGCTGGCCGCGGCGCAAGCTGTTCTCCTACATGCTGACCGAGGTCGGGCTCATCGGGCTGGCGGCGGGCGTGGCCGGGACGCTCGTGGCGCTGCCGGCGGGCGCGCTGCTCGGGCTGCCGGTCTCGGGCGCGCGGGCGCTG
>JAOPZG010000539.1 GCA_025964215.1 Conexibacter sp. | reverse complement strand
CGACAGGCCGGTGATGAGGATCCGCCGGGAGATCATCCGAGCCACACCGAGCGGCGCTTGCCGACCCTGTCGAGCAGCTCGTCCTGGATCGTCGCGCGGATGTCGTGCGCGATCGTCTGCACGAGGCCCTGGTCCTCCCACGGCTCGTCGACGCCGAGGTCGTCGGTCGGGACCGGCGGCAGGAAGCGGATCTTGAACTTGGCCGGCAGGTAGCCGAGTGCGCCGAAGAGGCCGAAGTGCGGGAACGTCGGCGTGATCGGGAAGTAGATGAGGCCGGTGAGCTTCTGGAGCGCGCCGAGCTGGGCGAAGACCGGCATCGCCTCCTCGGCGCCGACGACGGCGATCGGGACGATCGGCGCGCGGGCGCGCATCGCGGCCTCGACGAAGCCGCCGCGGCCGAAGCGGCGCAGGCGGTAGCGGTCCTTGTAGAGCTTCTCGGTGCCCTTGCGGCCCTCGGGGAAGACGAGCACGAGCTGCTGCTCGTCGGCGAGCAGGCGGTGGACGTTCGCGGGGTGCGCGGGGACGCCGCCGATCTTGGGCAGGAGCATGCTCAGCCCTGGGTAGCCCTTGAAGAAGTGCTCGACGGTGAGGTGGAGGGGCCGCGGGTTCTTGGACTCCTCCTTGATCGCCTTGGCGATCATCGGCGCGTCGGGCGGCAGGGCGCCGGAGTGGTTGGAGACCAGCAGCGCGCCGCCCTCGGCCGGGACGTGCTCGATGCCCTCGACCTCGCAGCGGAACCACAAGTTGTAGTAGAAGTCGACGAGCGTCCGGTCGAAGAAGCCCTCGACGCGCTCGGAGCGGCCCCAGTCGGTGACCTGGCGCTCGGTCTCGATCGGCGCGAGGTACTCGCGGAGGTCGGGCTCGCGCTCGGCGACGGCCTTGGCGCTCGCCGACGGGGCCGGGTCCTCGATCAGCGCGAGGCGATCGTCCTCGTCGATGCGCGAGGGCTCCTGCGTCGCCTGACGCAGCGTGCTGCGGCGTGTGTCGTTGGCCATCCCGCCTGGAGTGTCCCAGGCGGGCGATCCTCAAGCGACCCTGGTCCGCGCGAGCAGCGGCCGGAGCTTGAGCGCGAGCTCGGTCCAGTCGCGGGCGCAGATGACGTCCTCGGTCTCGCAGACGTCCTGGTTCCACGGGTGGCGGATCGTCGCGACGGCGATGCCGCGCTCGAGCGCCCCGGTGATGTTGTGGGGGCCGTCGTCGATCAGGAGGTCGATCCCGATCTCCGAGCAGCGGGTGACCTTGTCCTCGGAGCAGTAGAGCTCGTCGAAGCGCAGGCCGATCTGCCCCAGCCACTGCTCGGTCGCCGGGTGGGCGCGCTCGGAGCGGTGGGTCGTGACGTGGATGAAGTGGCCGGCCTCGGCCCACGCGTTGACGGCCTCGACGGCGCCGGGATACGGCCGGCCGGCGAGGATCGCCTTGTCGCAGTGGGTCTCGTCGATGCAGCAGACGAGCTGCTCGGGCTTGAGGCGCGTGATGCCCCAATCGAACTGCTCCTCGTAGGGCAGGTCGATGCCGAAGCGGCGTCGCGCGGCGTCCGAGAGGACGTCCCAGTAGTGATGGAGCGTTGAGTCGATGTCGATGGCGATGCGCATGGGGCTGGGCGCCACCGTCTCCCCAGCCGGCGCGCGCTTCTATCGTAGGGGCATGGCCACGACCGCGAGTCCCGATCGGGCGACGATCGCCGTAGACCTGTACGGACCGGGAGGGCGCAGCGCCTGGATGGACGTCGATTGGCGCGCGCACCAGCGGTGGGTGCAGGTCGGCGGGCGGTGGATGAACGTCATCGACATCGGTCCGGGCGCGGACTTCGGTCCCGCGCTCGGGACGATCGTGTGGGTCCACGGGCTGTCGGGGTCGTGGCAGAACTGGCTGGAGAACCTGCCGTTCTTCGCCCGGACGCACCGCTGCATCGCGATGGACCTGCCGGGCTTCGGGGCGTCCGAGCTGCCTGCGGAGAAGATCTCGATCGGCGGGTACGCGGAGGCGGTGGACGAGTTGTTGGGGGTGTTGGGTGTCTCGCGCGCGGTCGTCGTCGGCAACTCGATGGGCGGGTTCGTCGGGGCCGAGATGGCGATCCGCTACGGCGGGACGTGGGTGGACCGGCTGGTGCTCGTGAGCGCCGCGGGGCTGACGATCGAGCACCAGCGCAACGAGCGCTTGTTGTCCGTCTTGCGCCGCGGGTCGGGGCTGCTGGCCCTGAGCGCGGGCTGGCTGGCGTCGAAGTCGGACGAGCTGGCGCGGCGGCCGCGCTCGCGGCGGGCGCTGTTCAACATCGTCGCGGCGCATCCGGAGAAGCTGCCGGCGCCGCTGGTGGCCGAGCAGCTGCGGGGGTCGGGGAAGCCGGGGTTCGTGGATGCGCTGGATGCGCTGACCGACTACCCGATCCGGGATCGGCTGTCGTCGATCGCGGCCCCGACGCTGGTGGTGTGGGGGACCGACGACGCGCTGGTCCCGGTGCGGGACGCGTGGGAGTTCGGGTCGCTGATCGCCGGCTCGCGCGTGGTCGTGTACGAGGACACGGGGCACATGGCGATGCTGGAGCGGCCGGTGGCGTTCAACGCGCTGGTGGAGGAGTTCCTCGAGGCCTGAGGCGTTCGTGGCGCTCAGCGCGTTTGCGTCGGGCGCTGCGCGGCGCCCGGGGTCGTCCGCCCGCGCCTGGGCACGGGTGGTCCGGGTCGTCTTGGACCCCAATATGGAGCCCAAAACGACCCGGACCACGCGACGCACCCCGACACACGCGCGAGCTGAGCGCCAAGGCGAACGCGCAACTCACCCCGTCGTCACCGCCCCCTCGCTCGCGCTCGACACCAACAGCGCGTACTTCCGCAACACGCCCGTCGCGTCCACGCTCACCGGCGCCTCGTACGCCGCCACCCGCGCCGCGATCTCGTCCTCCGCCAGCGCCACGTCGATGCGCTTCGCGTCCACGTCGATCGTCACCACATCGCCGTCGCGCACCGCCGCGATCGGCCCGCCCCGCGCCGCCTCCGGCGCCACGTGGCCGCCCATGAACCCGTGCGTCGCGCCCGAGAAGCGCCCATCGGTGAGCAGTGCGACGTGCTCGCCCAGCCCCGCCCCGTTGAGCGCCGCGGTGACCGCGAGCATCTCGCGCATCCCCGGCCCGCCGGCCGGACCCTCGTTGCGGATCACCACCACGTCGCCCGCGACGATCCCGCCGGCGAGCACGACCGCCATCGCGGCCTCCTCCCCGTCGAAGACCCGCGCCGGCCCCTGGTGGTACCGGCGCTCGTGGCCGGCGAGCTTCACGACGCAGCCCTCGGGCGCGAGGTTGCCGCGCAGGATCGCGATCCCGCCGGTCGGCTTGATGGGATCGCTCAGCGGCCGCACGACCGGCTGCCCCTCGGTCTCGCGAGCACCATCCGCGATCTCCCCCACCGTCTGGCCCGTCACCGTGATCGCGTCCTCGTGCAGCCGCCCCATGTCCCGCAGCCGCTGGATCACCAGCGGCACGCCGCCGGCCGCATACAGGTCGACGGCGTTGTAGCGCCCTCCCGGCTTGAGGTCGCACAGCAGCGGCGTGGCGGTCGAGATCGCGTCGAACTCGTCGATCGAGAGCTCGATGTCCGCCTCCTTGGCGACCGCCAGCAGGTGCAGCACCGCGTTGGTCGAGCCGCCCGACGTCGCGACCGCGGCGATCGCGTTCTCGAGCGAGTGCTTGGTGATGATCTGGCGCGCGGTGACCCCGCGCTTCAACACATCCACGATGAGCTGCCCGGCCTCGAAGGCGACCTCGTGCTTGGCCTTGTGCTCGGCCGGGACCATCGCCGAGCCGGCCGGGCTGATGCCGAGGACCTCGAAGGCCATGGCCATGGTGTTGGCCGTGAACTGCCCGCCGCACGCGCCGGCGCCGGGGCTCGCGACGCCTTCGAGCTCATGCAGCTGCTCGTCGCTCATCTTCCCGGCGGCGTGGGCGCCGACGGCCTCGAAGACGTCCATGATCGTGACGTCGCGATCCTCGTAGCGGCCGGGCCGGATCGAGCCGCCGTAGAGCATCACGCTCGGGAGGTCGAGGCGCGCGAGGGCCATGACCGTGCCGGGGATCGTCTTGTCGCAGCCGCTGAGCGCGATCACGCCGTCGAAGAGGTGGCCGCGGGCGACGAGCTCGATCGAGTCGGCGATCACCTCGCGGGAGACCAGCGACGTCTTCATCCCGCTCGTGCCCATCGTGATGCCATCCGAGATCGCGATGGTGTTGAGCTCCATCGGCGTGCCGCCGGCGGCACGGATCCCGTCCTTGACGTGCGTGGCGCGCACGCGCCGGTGGAAGTTGCACGGCATCGTCTCGATCCACGTGTTGGCGACGCCGATGATCGGCTTGGCGAGGTCGTCGTCGCCGTAGCCGATCCCCTTCAGGTACGCGCGGGCGGCGGCGCGCTGCGGGCCGTCGGTGAGGGCGCGGCTCTTGTGCTTGGGGTCGAAGGGGCTCATGGAGCCCAGCCTAGACGCCGGCTACGAGGTGGCGGTGCGCTGCTCGCGCGCGAGCCGGCGCATGCGGGACTGCTCCCACTGCGTCAGGCGCCAGAGGTCGCGGCGGACCTGTTTGGGGTCGATCTGGCGCCCCGGGAGGTGCATGTTGGCCTGGCCGACGAGGTGGCGCTCGTCGCCGGTCAGGGCCATCCACTTGGCGAGCGCGTCGTCGGAGTCCGGGAGCCGGGCGCTGCCGTACGGGCGCGTCTCGTCCGGGAAGGCCACGCAGTACTCGGCGAGCAGCTCGCGGGTCTGCGGCAGGTAGGCGACGACCGGCTTGTGCGGGTAGATGATGTAGGCGTACGGCGCGCCGGAGCGCGTGGCCTGCGTGCCGCCCTGCTCGGGGCCGGAGGCGAGCGCGCCCCAGACGCGGATGAACCCGAGCTCCCGGTACATCTCCCACTCCTCGTCGTTGACGCAGGAGCGCAGGAGCTGGCGCGCGCGCTGCTCGGCGCGGCGCTCGCGACCGGGGTCGTAGACGTCGATCGGGACGCGGGCGCGGCGAGCGCGATGGCGCTCCCAGGACTCGGTGACGCGCGGGGCCGCGACCTCCCACAGCAGGGCCACGATGACGATGAGCGTGGCGCCGAGCGCGAGGTACATCAGGACCCGCCGGCGGCCCGCGGGAAGAAGATGACGCGATCGGCGTCGCGCGGGACGTCCTCGAAGGACTTCACCATCCGCGCCTCGCGGCGCCCGGTCTCGGCCGTGATCGGCACCGCCGCCCACATGCCCTCGTCGAGCTGGCGGCGGAACTCGTCGAGCAGCATCTGCTCGTCGGCAGCCACCTCGACATCGCCCTCGGCCAGGAGGATCTCGCCATGACCGGGCTTCATGCGCAGGAGCCTCACCGACGGGATTATGGCAAAGGGACGCGCGTGGGTCAGCGCGTGGGCGGACGGCGGGTGCCGTCTGGCCGTGGGGTGGGCGCGTCGGCGCTC
>JAOPZG010000344.1 GCA_025964215.1 Conexibacter sp. | reverse complement strand
GGAGCCGTTCAGGGTCGGCGCTCTAGGATGAGGGCAATGGCCCATCCCGTCGACGAGCTCCGTGACGCGGTCGAGCGTGCCTCCTCGGCGACGGCGGGCTCCGACGCCCCCGCGCCCAAGAGCCGGCCGACGCTCGAGCGCCCGCGCCAGGCCGACCACGGCGACTACGCGACGAACGCCGCGATGCTGCTCGCGCCGGTGATGAAGGCCGCGCCGCGGGAGGTCGCCAGCAAGCTGGCGGAGGAGCTGACCGCGGGGCTGGGCGCGTCGCTGGATCGCGTCGAGGTCGCCGGTCCCGGCTTCCTGAACCTCTTCCTGAGCGACGCGTGGTACCTCGACGGGCTCGCGCACGTCCTGGCCGAGGGCGATCGCTTCGGGTCCGGCAGCGCGCCGGTCTTCGAGAAGGTCGACGTCGAGTTCGTCTCCGCGAACCCCACCGGGCCGCTGCACGTCGGCCACGCGCGCAACGCCGCCTACGGCGACGCGCTGGCGCGGCTCTTCTCGTTCGTCGGGCACGACGTCACGCGCGAGTTCTACATCAACGACTTCGGGTCGCAGGTCGCGAACTTCGGGCGCTCGGTGCAGGCGCGGGCGCGGGGCGAGGAGGTCCCGGAGGACGGCTACGTCGGGGACTACGTCGCGACGCTCGCGCTGGAGATCGAGGGCGCGGCGACGCGGCCCGTCGAGGAGGTCGGCGACGAGGCCGTGGCGATGATGGTCGAGCGTGCGCGCGCGTCGCTGCACGCGTTCGGCGTCGAGTTCGACGTGTGGTTCAGCGAGAAGTCGTTGCATCGCGGCTCGCCGTCGGGCGTCGAGCACGGCTTCGAGGTGCTGGCCGAGCAGGGCAGCTCCTACCGGTCGGAGGGCGCGCTCTGGCTCCGGACGACGGAGTTCGGCGACGACAAGGACCGCGTCATCGAGCGGTCGACCGGCGAGCACACCTACTTCGCCTCCGACATCGCCTACGCGCAGAACAAGCGCGAGCGCGGCTTCGATCGCATGGTGTACGTGTTGGGCGCCGACCACCACGGCTACATCGGCCGGATGCGCGCGGCGTTCCAGGCGCTGGGCGGCGATCCGGACCGGCTCGACCTGCTGATCATGCAGTTCGTGCACCTCGTCCGGGCGGGCGAGAAGGTCTCGATGAGCAAGCGCGCGGGCGAGTTCGTCACGCTCGACGAGCTCGTCGAGGAGATCGGCGTGGACGCGGCGCGGTGGTTCCTGCTGAACCGCTCGCACGACACGACGATCGAGGTCGACCTCCAGCTCGCGACGAGCGAGTCCAGCGAGAACCCCGTGTACTACGTGCAGTACGCGCACGCGCGGATCGCGGCGGTGCTGCGCAAGGCGGGGACCGATCGCGTCGAGGGCGCGGTCGCCTCCGGGGTCCCGGCCGGCCTCGCGCTGCACCCGAGCGAGCGCGCGCTGATCAGCAAGCTGCTGGCGTGGCCGCAGGAGGCCGTCGAGGCGTCCGAGCGGCGCGCGGTCCACCGGATCGCGTCCTACGCCTACGAGCTGGCGCAGGCGTTCACGGCGTTCTACCGCGACAGCCAGATCGTGGACGTGGAGCCGCCGGAGCTCGAGTCGTTCCGGATCGCGCTGAGCGTCGCCGCGCAGGGGACGATCGCGCGGGCGCTGGACCTCCTGGGCGTGAGCGCGCCGCAGGAGATGTAGGACGCGCTACAAGTTGTAGATGAAGTCCAACCCGAGGCCCGACAGCGCGTGCTGGGCCTTGGCGTTGAGGATCGCCAGCTCGCCGGTGACGATCAGCAGGCCCATGACCACGAGGATCACGCCCGAGACGGCGGTGACCAGGACGTGGCGGTCGCGGAGCCAGCGGAAGGCGGTCGTCGCGCGGTCGAAGGCGACGGCGGTCGCCAGGAACGGGATCGCCAGGCCGAGCGAGTAGAAGGCGAGCAGCAGGCCGCCCTTGCCGACGGTGTCGCTCGTGCTCGCCGCGGCGAGGATGGAGGCCAGGGTGGGGCCGACGCACGGGGTCCAGGCGACGGCGAAGGCGAGGCCGGCGATGACGGGTCCGCCCGCTCCCGCTCGCGTGATGAGCGCCTCGGGGCGCCACTCCTGGTTGAAGCGCGGGACGAAGAGCGTGCAGACGAAGAAGACGCCGAGGACGACGATCAGCCAGCCGGCGATGCGGTTGAGCGTGTCCTGGTGGTCGTGGAGCGTGCTGCCGATGCCGGTGGCGCTCATGCCGAGGGCGACGAACATCACCGTGAACGAGAGGCAGAAGATGATCGCGGGACCGAGGACCTTGCCGACCTTGCGCTCCTCGCCGCGCATCTCGTCGATCGTCACGCCGGAGATCGCGCTGAGGTAGCCGGGGACGAGCGGGAGGACGCAGGGGGAGATGAACGACACGAAGCCGACCGCGAAGGCGGCGAAGACGGTGGTGTCGACGTTGTTCGTCGTGGCGGCGGCTGCGAGGAGCATGTGTCGGTCAGACCTCGTAGCGGGCGAGATCTTCCGCCAGGCGCTGCGAGTCGGCGTCGGTGAGGGCGGTGGCCTGGGCCTCTGGCGCGTCCGGCTCGTCGCGGCGGTTGCGGCGCCAGCGGGGGAGGAAGATCGCCGCCGCCACGAGCGCGAGCAGGACGATCACGATCGGGACGAGGTAGGCGGCGAGGCCGAAGCCCTTGTCCTTCGGCGAGGCGAGGACGCGGTCGCCGTAGGTGCCGACCAGGTTGTCCAGGATCTCCTGCTTGGTCTTGCCCTGCTTGACGAGCTCGGTGATCTCGCGGCGCTCGGCGTCGGCCTGGGGCGAGTCGGCGATCGCGAGCGGGACGCCGCAGGAGACGCACATGACCTCGGACTCGACGTCGTTCAGCGAGGTCCGCGGGGCGGGGGCCGCCGCGGCGGCGGCG
>JAOPZG010000481.1 GCA_025964215.1 Conexibacter sp. | reverse complement strand
CGGAGCCGTTCGCCTGCCCCGGGAACGCCTGGAGCTGGTCCATCGTGCTCTCGCAGACGTCCGCGAAGCCGTTGCCGTCGGCGTCCGCGAGCTGCGAGCCCGCGACGACGCGGCAGGCGTCGGCGAGGTCGTTGACGCCGTTGCGGTCCGCGTCGGAGCTCGCCGCCTGCGCGACGCGCTCGTCGCTGGTCTCCTCCGGCGGGAAGCTCGACGCGTCCCCGGCGGCGTAGTTGGCCAGCACGCCGGGCTGGTCGCGGAACGAGTAGCGCACGGCGGCCCAGTCGTCGTTGGAGGCCAGCGTCTGGGGCGCTGTGGCGCAGCTGCGGTCGTGCGTGCGGCCCGGGCGCACGGTGAGGCTCGCGCTGTCGGTCCACGGGACCGGGCCGGCCGTCGGCGCGGTGCGCAGGAAGCAGCCGGCGGTGGAGTAGGCGTAGTAGGCGATGTGCGGCCACGCGGCGGCGACGGTGGGCGCCGTCGCCGCGGGGATGCCGCCCACGACGCCGCCGCTCGGATCCAGGTGGGCCTCGTCGAGCGGGTTGAGCAGCGTCCGCGAGTAGTCGAGCGGACGGTCCTTCGCGGTGTCCGGGAACTGGTAGGCGTAGTTCATGACGCTGAGGTAGTTCGGCTTGTCGTTGACGGCGTCGCCCCCGCCGTGGTCGAAGCCGAGCGTGTGGCCGAGCTCGTGCATCAGCGTTCCCTCGTCGGTGACGCGCTGGCAGTCGGCCAGCGTCGCGCACTTGGCCGTGCCGCCGCCGCCCACGACGATGCTCGCGTCGCCCCAGCCGCCGAGCGTCACGGCGAACGTGTTGCCGCCCATGCCGAGGGCGACGCCGCTCGAGGTCGGCGCCTCGCCGTAGGTGCTCGCGAAGAGCACCCAGCGGAAGGCCAGCGCGCGGGCGCTCAGCAGCTTGAAGCAGTTCGGCGACGAGCGCTCGGCGGCCGTGCCGAAGGCGCCGTCGCATGGGTCGTCCGGCTTGCCGTTGCGCAGGTAGGTCAGCGAGTGGACCCCCGGCCCCGCCGCGGCCATCGCGCGGTCCTCGGGGATCGTGTCGCCGACCGTCGAGCCGCCCGGGTTGACGTGCAGCGCGACACCGTCGCCGCCGGTCGCGTTGGTGATCGGCGCCTTGGCGAACGCGGCCACGACGTCGTCGATCGCGCCCTGGCTCGGCGCGTGCGCGCGCCCGGTCGAGGCCATCGCGTCGGCCTCGAGGTAGAGGTCCTTGTGGGTCGGCGAGGCGCCGTAGGTCGCGTCCTGGAGCGGGAGGTCGACCGTGCCGTCGTCGTCGGCGTCGATGCCGTGGAGCTCCCAGTCGTCGCAGAGGCCGTCGCCGTCGGAGTCCGGGTTGCCGTCGCCGTCGGGGTCCCCGCAGACCGGCGAGAGCTCCGAGGAGCCGTCGACCGGGCTCGTGACGGTCGCGCTGAAGAAGTGGTCGGCGGCCGGGACCGTCGCGGGGAGGTCAAGCTCCCACGTCCCGTTCGCGGTGACCTGCGTCGTGCCGACGAGGTCCTTGGGCTCGGCGCCGCGCGCCGGCGTCACGGCGCTCTGGCCGTAGATGGCGACGGTGAAGCCCGCGTCGGCCGGCGCGTCCACGCCCGAGACCTTCACCTTGCCGCTGACGGGGTCCTTCTCGCTCAGCACGCCGATCGGGAAGTTGTGCAGGTTGTCGGGACCGGTGTCGGCGTCCTTGGCGTCGTTGGGGACGCGCGCGCCGCCGCCGAGGTTGATCGCCGGCGTCGCGTTGCCGGTCAGGCGGTTGCCGTCGAGCGCGTCGCGCAGCGACCCGGCACCGGCCACGACGATCCCGGAGCCCGCGTTGTCGGCGATGACGTTGCACGGGAAGGCACACGCCTTGACGTCGCCCGGCAGGCCGCCGACCGTCACGTCGGAGGCGACGACGCGGATGCCCGCGCCCTTGAAGCGCTCGACGTCCATCCCCCGCACGGTCGAGCCGTCGCCCTGGAGCGTGAGGCCGTTCGCGCCGTCGCCGGCCCCGGCGCCCTCGAGCACGACGCGCCCGCCGGGGTTCGTGGAGCCGTCGAGCGCGACCGGCTTGGTCGCGGCGTCGAGCGCCGTGGCCGGGGCGATCGTCGTCGCGCCGCCGGGCAGGTTGAAGGTGATGTCGGTCGGCGTGGTCGACGTGCCGGCGCTGACCTCCTGGAGCGCGGCGCGCAGCGTGCACGTCGCGGCGGAGGTGAGGCACGCGCCGTCGCCGGGCTTCGCGTCGGCCTGGTCGCCGGTGGAGTCGACGACGATGCCGGCCTTCAGCAGGAAGCCGACCTCGTCGCCCTGGTAGCCCGCGACGCCGGCCATGTCGCCGGCGTCGTCGATCGCCAGGACGTCGATCAGCTCGAAGCCCGAGCTCGCGGGCAGCAGCGTGTTGAGGTCGGTGACCGTCCCGTTCTTCCACATCGCCGCGTGGACGGGGTCGTTCGCGTTGCCCGTGGCGATCGTCCCGCCGACCACGTGCCGGGCGTTGACCGCGTTGCGCGCGGCCATCCCGGTGATCTGGGTCAGCGTCCCGTTGGGCAGCCTGATGTAGTTGGTGCGGTTGCTGGTGTCGCCCGTCCAGCCGATCACCGCGCCGTCGCTCGACATGGCGTTCTGGAAGAGCGGCGCGTAGATCGTCCCGCCGAGGATCCCGAAGCCGTTGCGCTCGGGCGTGAGCGTGAGCTTCGTGCCGCTGCCGCCCGAGCGTGGGAAGAGGTAGTAGCCCTCGCCCGCGTAGGTCGGGGTGGTGCCGCCGCTGCTCACGTGGCCGAGGATCGTCTGGCCGTCGGCGGTGATCGCGTAGGCCTGCGTGTAGCCGCCCTTCGGGTCGCGGTCGGCGTCGCCGACGCGGCTCAGGCTGCCGCCCGCGGAGGCGAGGAAGCCGGTCCCGCCGTTGGGCGACCCGTCGGTGGTGCTGCCGACGACCTCGCCGGCGGAGTCGACCGCGCTGGCCTGGCTGTAGTCGCCGACGCCGGCGGCGAGCGGGCCGAGGTGCGCCGGGGCGCCGATGGGGCTGGTGCCGGCGTTCCAGGTGAGCGCGCGGACGTCGCCGCCGACGTACGCCAGCCCCGCGACCTTCCCGTTCTCGTTGACGGCGAGCGCGTCGCTGTCGCCCGCGCCCGCGGGCAGCGGGAGCGGCGTGATCGTGCCGTTGCGCCACAGGGCCGCGCGCGCGGAGTCGTCGCTGTCGTCGTCGAAGGCCACGATGTCGCCGACGACCAGCCCCTTGCTGTTGAGGCCGGCGGGCAGGAACGACCCGAGGTTGATCACCTGCGAGGCATGCGCCGGCGGGGCGAGCCCCGCCAGGCACACGACGGCAGCGAGGATCGGCACGCGCATCCGTGGCATCCGGCGGACTCCATCACGGCCGGCGGGCCGCGGCAACGCCCGTTCGGGGAGGTATACGCGCCACCGCGTAGCGGCAAGCGCTGGGCGTGCCAGGTGCGCAAACCTCTGCAATCCGGCCCAAAGCGCCGTACATGCGCCCAGTTCGCGCACCGGTGGGGTTGGCCGGACTGCGCCCGGGGCACCCTGCGCCGCAGTCGTCCCATGAAACGGTCACGTCTCCTCGCAGCCTCAGTCGTGAGCGACCCGCGCCAGGCGCCCTCGCCGGTCGCCGCCGGCGATCCGCTCCTCTTGCTCGACGCCGTCGCCCAGCCGTTCGCGCTCGCCGACCTGCGGGGCCGGATCGTCGCGCTCAACGCGGCCGCCCGGACGACCTTCGGCTGGCAGCGCGGGTGGTCGCTCGACGAGCGGCTCTCGATCCCGGCGCGCGAGAGCGGCGGCGACGCCGCGGAGCTCGCCCGGCTGCTGCACGGCGAGGGCGCGCTCCTGGGCCGGACGCTCGAGGCCGACGCCCATCACCGCGACGGCCACCGGATCCCGATCCAGCTGACGGTGACGCTGCTCGACGGCGCGCAGGAGCCGTGCCTGGCCGTCTCGATGGCCGACATGACCGAGCGCGAGCGCGCGCGGGCCGCGCTCGACCAGGCGCAGTCCCGCACGGCCGACGCCTTCGCCGCCTCGGGCGTCGGCGTGGCGGTCGTCGGCCTCGACGGGCGGTTCCTCGAGGTCAACCCGGCGCTCTGCCGGCTGCTCGACCGCGACGAGGAGAGCCTGCTGCGCTGCTCGTTCCAGGAGCTGACGCATCCCGACGACCTCGAGCTCGACCTCGAGCAGCTCCGCAGCACGCTCGCCGGCGTCCTCGACCGCTACCACCTGGCCAAGCGCTACCTGCGCGCCGACGGCGGGATCGTCTGGGCGATGCTGACCGTGACGATCGTCCGCGATCGCGACGGCCGCCCGCGGCACTTCGTCTCCCAGGTCCAGGACATCACCGACCGCAAGACGAGCGAGGACGAGCTGCGGCGCTACACGGCCCAGCTCGCGACGCTGGTCGACACCGATCCGCTGACCGGCCTGGCGAACCGCCGGGCGCTGACCGCGGCGATCGAGGCCGCCCAGCGTGGTGCGGAGGACGAGCCGTGGTCGCTCGCCGGCGCGCAGCTCGACGGCGACGGCACCACGCTGGTCGCCGGCACGCAGCGGCTCGCCGAGGCACTCGCGGGTCGCGGGCTCCTGGCCCACCTCGGCGGCGGCGAG
>JAOPZG010000465.1 GCA_025964215.1 Conexibacter sp. | reverse complement strand
GAGCGCCGGCAGCGCGGCGACCGCGGCCACCATGATGGCGATGCGCCGCGGGGCGGCGTCGGCCATCCCCACGTTCGGCATCCGCCCGTCCCAGCCGCGCGCGAGCATCGCGCCGTGGACGCGCTCGCCGCGCGCGATGCAGCGGACCGCGAGCGTGCCGGTCGACTCCGCGACGGCCTTGGCCTGCCACAGCCAGCGAGCGTCGTCGCCGCGGGCGATGCGCGCGACGTTGACGCGGCGCAACTCGTCGAGGACGACCTGGAGGTAGCGGATCGCCAGCGCGCCGATCGCGGTGAACGTCGGCGGGACGCGGAGACGCTCGAGCCCGGCGACGATCTCCGCCGCGGGCGTCGTCGCGCTGAGCACGCCGGTCGCGAGGACGACGAGCGTCGCCTTGCAGGCGATCGCGCCGGCCAGCGCGAGGCCCTCGGCCCCGGCGACCAGCGGCAGCAGGACGACGAAGCCGGCGAACGGGATCTCGATGACGAGCCGCAGCGCCAGCGACCGCGGCGGCACGCGCGCCCAGGCCGCGAGGCCGAGCACGATCGCCGCGTCGAGCGCGAACGGCCACCACGCGCCGCGCGGCACGAACGCGACGCTCAGCGCGAACACGAGCAACGCAACCACCTTGACTTCGGGTGCGGCGTCGTGGAGGGCCGTGCGGACCTCGGTGACGATGGGGCCGCCGTGGTCGCTCACGCGATCCTCCCTCCCCGCGGCGCCCCGGCGCGCGCCGGCGTGACCAACACGGTGGAGAAGTAGGACGCGGGTCCTGTCGAGGCGCTCGCCGCGCTGACCACCTCCGCGTCGAGCCCGAGGTGCGTGCCGACGGCCGCCTCGTCCTCCCGCCCGCTCGCGCGGACGACGTCGAGCAGCGCCGGCAGCTCGCGGCCGCCCTTGTAGATGACCACCGTCTCGAAGCTGTCGAGCGCCGCGCGCACGCGCGCCTCCCCCGCCGTCCACGGGACGAGCGCGAGGCCGTCGGCGCCCTCGGCGAGCATCGCGCCGGTCCGGGCGGCGAGGTCCTGCATGGCGGTGATGCCGGGGACCATCCTCACCGCGACGTCCGTCTCCAGGCCGCGCACGGTGTGGACGACGTAGGCGAAGGTGGAGTACAACGCGGGATCGCCGAGCGTCGCGAAGGCCGCGGTCCCGCCGCCGCGCACGACGTCCGCGATCGCGCGCCCCGCGGCGTCCCACTTGCCGTCGCGCCCGCCCGCGTCGGACATCGCGAAGCCCAGCCGCACCAGGCGCTCGGGCGCGACGTGGGCGGCCACGACCGCCTCGGCGCGGCCGATCCCGCCGGCGCTCGCGGCGGTCGCGGGGACGAAGACGCGGTCGGCGTCGCGCAGCTCGCGGACGGCCTTGAGCGTCAGGTGCTCCGGATCGCCGGGGCCCACCCCGACGCCGACGAGCGCGCCGCTCATGCGCTCGTCCTGACCGGCGCCGCCGCGCGCACCAGCCGCGTCGCGACCTCCGGCGTCGCCGCCCAGTGCGTGTGCAGGTAGGACGCGTGGACGCCGCCGAGGACATGGCCCTCGACGCGCTCCGCACCTCGTGCGCGCAGCGTCCACGCCGGCGCCTCGCCGGCGCTCGGCTCGAGCGAGCTGTAGTGGAACTCGTGCCCACGCGCGACGGTGCCCGCCGGCCAGGCCGGGTGGTCGGTCAGCGCGGTCGCCTCGCGGTAGCCGAGCGACAGCCGCTCGCCCATCCGCGCGCGGCCCGCGACCACGTCGCACATCGGCCGCCCGTCGAGCTCCGTCGACAGGTACAACAACCCGCCGCACTCGGCGAGGATCGGCCGGCCGCCGCGCGCGAACGCCGCGACCTCGGCGCGCAGCGCCCAGTTCTCCGACAGCTCGGTGCCGAAGACCTCCGGGAAGCCGCCCGCGAGCAGCAGCGCGCCGCAGCGGGCCGGCAGCTCCTCGTCGGCCAGCGGGTCGAAGGGCACCAACTCGGCACCGGCGGCCGCCAGCAGCTCGTGGTTCTCCTGGTAGTGGAACGAGAACGCGGGACCGGCGGCGACGGCGATGCGGGCGTCGTGCAACGGCGCATCGAGCGCCGGTTCCGGCGACCACGTCTCGCCGCTGAGCGGCGGCGCGCTGCGCGCCAGCGCGACCACGGCGTCCAGGTCGATCCCCGCGCGCACGGTCTCCGCCAGCGCGTCGAGGGTCCGGCGCGCGTGCGCCTCGCGCTCGACCGCGGGCACGAGCCCGAGGTGGCGCTCGGGCACCGCGAGCTCTGGGTTGCGGCGAAGGACCCCAAGAACAGGGATCTCGGTGGACGCGATCGCCGCGCGCAGCAGCTCCTCGTGCCAGTCGCTCGCGACGCGGTTGAGCACGACGCCGCCGAGCCGCAGCTCCGGGTCGAAGGTCGCGAAGCCGTGGACGATCGCGGCGACCGAGCGGGCCATCGCGCTCGCGTCCACGACCAGGACCACGGGCGCGTCGAGGAGCTTCGCGACGTGCGCGGTCGAGGCCAGCTCGCCGCTCCCGGACGCGCCGTCGAAGAGCCCCATGACGCCCTCGACGATCGCGAGGTCGGCGCCCTGCGAGCCGTGGCGCGCCAGCGGCGCGATCAGCTTCGGCCCGCTCATGTAGGCGTCGAGGTTGCGCCCCGGCCGGCCGCAGGCGAGGCGGTGGTAGCTGGGGTCGATGAAGTCCGGCCCGACCTTGAACGGCGCGACCGTGTGGCCGGCGCGCGACAAGGCCGCCATCAGCCCCGAGGCGACCGTCGTCTTCCCCGCGCCGGAGTGCGTCCCGGCGATGACGAGCCGGCCGGTCACGTCAGGCCCTCATTCGCCGCGAGCGAGCCCTTGGGCGAGCTGCCGCCCGGCATGCGAGCGCCTTGCGCGAGTCATGCCGCAACCCCGGCCGGCGCGAACGGCGCGTCCCAGACCCGCGCGCGGACGACGAGGCGCTCGTGCAGCCGCACCGCGCCGCTGCGCGCCACGCCGCGGCCGGCAAGCACCAGCGGCACCGGCTCGGCGTGATGGCGGCCGGTCTCCACGCAGGTCGCGTGGTCGCTCGTCACGGCGAGGATCGCGTCGAGGTCCTGCACGGCGCGGGCGAGCGGCCGGATCACGTCGGCGTCGGCCGCCTCGAGCATCGCCCGCTTGCCGATCCGGTCGCGGTGGTGCGCGGCCTCGTCGGCGCCACCGACATGGACAACGACGGTCTCGGCCGTGCGCAGCGCGACCAGCGCAGCGCGCGTCTTGGCCCAGAGGTCGCTGCCGACGTCGCCGGTCGCGCCGGCCGGCGTGACGACCTCGGCGCCGAGCAGCCGCCCGCAGCCGGCGGCCGCGCCCGGCGCCGCGATCACGACGGTCGAGCGGTCGAGCGCCGGCTCGAGCTCCCGGCCGTCGTCCCAGATGTGGATGGCCATGCCCGCGAGCCGGCGGATCTCCGGCCGCCGCGCGCCGACCGCGAGGAAGCGGTGGCCCTTGAGGTGCAGGACGTCGTGGTCGGGCAGGCGCGCCGCGAGGTCGGGCGCGAGCAGCATCGCCTCGGCGGTGACGGCGCGGCGGCCGGCGGCGTGGTGGAGGTCGAGGCGCCAGACGCCCGCGTCCGGCGGGACGTCGACCTCGGCC
>JAOPZG010000463.1 GCA_025964215.1 Conexibacter sp. | reverse complement strand
GGCGCGGTGGCCTGGGTGGCGGTGGCGGCCACCAGCCGGGCCATGGCGGCGGTGAGCGCGGCGTGGTCGCGGGCGAGGGCGGGCGCTGCGGTCGCGACGGCGGACACCGTGCCGTTGCGGATCGCGTAGGCCCACGTGGTCCCGCCGTCGGTCGTCACGGTGCGCAGGCCGGAGCCGCTCAGCGCGTCGCCGACCGCCACGCCGCCGGCGCTGCGGCCGCTCGCGGTGCGGCCGACCAGCTCGACCGTCCCGCCTTGCGTCAGCTCCGCGACGTCCGCGCGGCCCTCGTTGCCGTCGCCGGAGACGCAGTAGCTCCAGGCGCGGTCGCGCTGCTGGGGCTGGCCGGCGTCCTCGAGCAGCCGGTCCCAGCGCTGGCCGAGCTTCAGCGCGCCGACGCCGGTGGCGCCGACGGCGCCGGACGGCGACGCGCAGCCGGGCGTCGCGATCCCCTCGGCGCGCTCCCACATCTCCAGGTAGGCCTCGGAGCCGTTCCACATGTCCTTGACCAGCGCGTCGCCGCCGACGCGGCGCAGGTCCGCGAACCAGTCGGCGTAGAGCCCGTACTGGGCGACGCCATCCTTGTTGTAGTCGAACGTCCGCGTGCCGGTCGTCTGGCGCTGGAGGGTCACCTTCCCGTCGAGGCTCTTGAAGGGGTAGGTGATGCCACCTGAGGTGTCGGCTCCCGGCTGCTCGGAGAGCCCGCCGAGGTCCGCGCCGTAGCCCCAGCCGAGCTGGTACGGCGTCGACTTCGGCCGGTACTCCTGCCACTCCTTGACGTAGTCGTCGGCCGCGGAGTGGCCGGGGAACGCCATGCCGCCGAGCTTCCAGATCCGCGGCCAGTTGCCGGGGTCCATCCAGCCGTGCGGCGAGATCACGCCGGAGTAGCTCCGGGCCTCGAGCAGGCTGAGCGTGCCGTCGACGCCGGCCTGGCTCATGTGGTCGGGGTTGACGATCATGTGCAGGTCCATCATCCGCTCGACGACGTGCGCGCCCAGCTGCGTCAGCCCGCGCGTGTTGCAGTTCGGCGCCGGAGGGTAGACGGGCGCGGTCCCGCTCGGGAGCCCGGCGGCGCCGAGCAGCTGCCCGACGGGCCCGGTGGCCTGCGGTGCCGGCGAGTAGATGTCGTTGTCGTGCAGCGCGCCCGTGCAGGTCTTCGCGCTCCAGAACGACCCGGAGCTCGCGAGGTTGGCGCCGTTGATCAGCAGGCCGATCGGGCCGCCGTCGAAGCGCACGCCGGTGAGCGGGTTGTCGAACTTGTTCAACAACAACATGGAGCGGACGCCGAGGCGGTGGAGCTCGTCCAGCCCGGCGTCGACCTGCGCCTGGTCGCACGTCGAGCGGCCGTCGGTGCCCGAGCAGCCGAACGGCTCGGAGACCTCGACCTCCAGCACGACGGCCATCCGTCCCTGGTTGATGACCTGCCGCGCCTGCTCGGGGTCGGTGACGATCTGGAAGAAGCCCTTGCCGGGGCCGCCGGATTGCGCGTCGACGTAGTCCTGGAGCTCGTGGATCGACTGCAGGCTGCGGCGGACGGTGTCCATCTCGTCGCAGTTGGTCTCGCGGTTGGCCTGGAGCAGGCAGAGGATCCGGTTCTCGTTCGGGCTCATCACCATCAGTCGCAGCCCGGCCATCCACGCGCGCTGGATCCACTTCCAGTACGTGCCCTCGTAGGTGAGGTTGGTCGGCTTCCAGGAGGCGAGCGTCGGCCAGCCGGTCGTGTCGTGCGGCTCGACCGGGTTGTCGTAGTTGAGGAAGTTCTGGATCGGCGCCGCGAGCCCCTGCGGGCCCTCGATCGACGAGCAGTTGGGCAAGGCGTAGGGGATGCCGTACGGGTCCCACGGCTTGCCGCAGTGGAAGCGGCCGCCGAGGAACTGGTAGGTCATCCAGTGCATGTGGCCCTCGAGCAGGCCGCCGACCTTGCCGTAGCTCGTCTCGCCGCCGGAGGGCGTGCCGGTCGCGTTCAGCTGGGCCTCGGGGTACTCGGCGCAGCCGGAGGCCGTGCGGAAGGCGACGTCGCGCAGCGTCGAGCCGCCGGCGGTGAGCGTGAAGCGCCCGCCGCTGCCGGCGTCGACCAGCCAGTCCGACGCCGGGCCGGGGGAGGTGTCGAGGCCGACCTTGCCGCCGCCGCGCGCGGCGACGAAGCGCCGCTCGGGCGTGTAGAGCAGGTAGTGGCCGAGCGCGGTCGCCTGCATCCGGACCCGCGCGGCGCCCGGCAGCGCCTGGCCGCCGGCGGTGACCGCGTAGCAGCCGTGGACGAGCGAGTAGCGCGTCTGCGTCGCGGCCTGCGCGCCGCCCGCCGCCGCGAGGACGACCGCGACGGTCCCGATGGCGACGGCCAGGCGCGCGGCGAGCGCTGCTCTCACTCTCATGTGGACGCCAACGTGGCGCGCGCGCGTTTCTTGCGGTGCGGCGCGCGATCAGCGCCTCAGTCAGCTCCGGTTGAACGCCACCGCCGCGCGGACGAGCGCCTTCACGGCCTCCTCGTCGACCTCCTCGCCCTCCTGGAAGTCGATCGCGCGGCGGACGTTCCCGTCGAGGCTGGAGTTGAAGAGCCCGCTCGGATCCTCCAGCGAGGCGCCCTTGGCGAACGTCATCTTCACGACCTTCTTGTACGTCTCGCCCGTGCACAGCATCCCGTCGTGGTACCACGTCGGCACCCCGCGCCACTTCCACTCCTCGACCACATCCGGGTCGGCCTCCTTGACGAGGCCGCGCAGCCGGCCCAGCAGCTCGCCCCGCCAATCGCCGAGCTCGGCGATCCGCTCGTCGATCAGCTGGGACGGGGTCTTCTCGCTCTCTGCCATGGGCGGGCAGACTAACCGGGGGCGGCGCCCCGCCGCGCGCGGGTGACAGGATGTGGGCGACGTGCCCGTCCCAACCCCTGGTCCCTGAGAGGGTTCCCGTGCCTGATAGCCCCGACGCCGTCGTCGGCGAGATGAACGAAGAGCGCGGCGATGGCTGCCCCGTCGCCCACGAGCGCGCCCCGCACCCGACGCAGGGTGGCGGCAACCGCGGCTGGTGGCCGGAGCGCCTCAACCTGAAGATCCTCGCCAAGAACCCGGCCGTCGCCAACCCGCTCGGGGAGGACTTCGACTACGCCAAGGCGTTCGAGGCCCTCGACCTCGCCGCGGTCAAGGAGGACATCGCCGAGGTGCTGACGACCTCGCAGGACTGGTGGCCCGCGGACTTCGGGCACTACGGGCCGTTCATGATCCGGATGGCGTGGCACAGCGCCGGCACCTACCGCATCAGCGACGGCCGCGGCGGCGCCGGCGCCGGCCAGCAGCGCTTCGCGCCGCTCAACAGCTGGCCCGACAACGGCAACCTCGACAAGGCCCGGCGGCTGCTGTGGCCGGTCAAGCGGAAGTACGGCCAGAGCCTCTCCTGGGCCGACCTGATGATCTTGACCGGCAACGTCGCGCTGGAGTCGATGGGCTTCGAGACCTTCGGCTTCGCCGGCGGCCGTGCCGACGTGTGGGAGCCCGACGAGGACGTCTACTGGGGCCCGGAGACCGAGTGGGTCAACGGCGGCGCCGCGCGCTACAGCGGCGACCGCGACCTCGAGAAGCCGCTCGGCGCCGTCGAGATGGGCCTGATCTACGTCAACCCGGAGGGCCCGGAGGGCGAGCCTGACCCGCTGGCCTCCGCCAAGGACATCCGCGAGACGTTCAGCCGCATGGCGATGAACGACGAGGAGACCGTCGCGCTGATCGCCGGCGGCCACACCTTCGGCAAGACCCACGGCGCGGCCGACCCCGAGCAGTACGTCGGCGTCGAGCCGGAGGCCGCGCCGCTGGAGGCGCAGGGCCTCGGCTGGGCGCAGTCCTACAAGTCGGGCAAGGGCGAGGACGCGATCACCAGCGGCCTGGAGGTCACCTGGACCTCGACGCCGACCAGGTGGGGCGGCGGCTTCTTCGACAACTTGTTCAACTTCGAGTGGGAGCTGACCAAGAGCCCCGCCGGCGCGCACCAGTGGGTGGCCAAGGACGGCGCGGGCGCGGGCACGATCCCCGGCCCGGCCGAGGACTCCGAGGCGCGGCCGCCGACGATGCTGACCACGGACCTCGCGCTCCGCTTCGACCCGATCTACGAGCCGATCTCGCGGCGCTTCCACGAGCATCCCGAGGAGCTCGCCGACGCGTTCGCGCGCGCCTGGTTCAAGCTCACGCACCGCGACATGGGGCCGGTCGCGCGCTACCGCGGGCCCGAGGTGCCGCAGGAGACGCTGCTCTGGCAGGACCCGCTGCCCGAGCCGGCGCACGGGCCGATCGACGCGGAGGACGTCGCCGCGCTCAAGGCGCAGGTCCTCGACGCGGGCCTGACCGTCGCGCAGCTCGTCTCGACCGCGTGGGCCTCGGCCTCGACGTTCCGCGGCAGCGACAAGCGCGGCGGCGCCAACGGCGCGCGCATCCGGCTGGAGCCGCAGCGCAACTGGGCGGTCAACGACCCGGCCGAGCTCAACGCCGTGCTCACCACGCTCGAGGGGATCCGGCAGTCCTTCGGCAAGCCCGTCTCGCTCGCCGACCTGATCGTGCTCGCCGGCTCCGCCGCGGTCGAGCGCGCCGCCGAGAGCGCGGGCCACGTCGTGAGCGTCCCGTTCACGCCGGGCCGCGTCGACGCCGAGCAGGACCAGACCGACGTCGAGTCGTTCGCCGCGCTCGAGCCGGCCGTGGACGGCTTCCGCAACTACGCGGCCGGCGAGCATCGCCTGCCGGCCGAGTACCTGCTCGTCGACCGCGCGAACCTCCTGACGCTGAGCGCGCCGGAGCTGACCGTCCTGGTCGGCGGCCTGCGCGTCCTCGGCGCCAACGCCGGCGGCTCGGCGCACGGCGTGCTCACCGACCGCCCGGGGTCGTTGACCAACGACTTCTTCGTCAACCTGCTCGACCTGGGCACGACGTGGAAGCCGGCGGGCGGCGACACGTTCGCGGCGACCGGCACGGGCACGTGGACGGCCACCCGCGCCGACCTCGTCTTCGGCTCGAACTCCGAGCTGCGGGCGCTCGCGGAGGTCTACGCGAGCGACGACGCGTCCGAGCGCTTCGTGCGCGACTTCGCCGCCGCGTGGGTCAAGGTGATGAACCTGGACCGCTTCGACCTCGACTGAGGTCGGTGGGTCCCGGACCGGCCGCCACTGTGCGGCCGGCCACCGGTCTCGGGTAGTGTCACTCAGCGCATCACTTCGTTGAGCAGCCCTGGGAGCAACGCATGCCCGCAACACCCGGTGTCCGCCGATCCCTGACCGCGATCCAGGCGGAGTACGACGCCGGCGACAAGGAGGCGCTGGAGCTGCTGATGCGGGCGTGGAAGGGCGTCAAGGAGCTCGACGAGGCCGATCCCCGCTCGTTCTTCACGATCGGCGGCTACCACGGCGAGCCGTTCCGCGACCAGGGCGCGACCGACCGCAAGTGGTGGGGCGGCTACTGCGAGCACGGCACGGTGCTCTTCCCGACCTGGCACCGCGCGTACCTGCTCATCCTGGAGCAGGCGCTCCAGACGATCCCCGGCTGCGACGGCGTGATGCTCGCCTACTGGGACGAGACGAGCCCGGAGTCGCTCGCCGGCGGCCTCCCGGGCGCGCTGACCTGGGAGACGTTCGAGCTCGACGGCGAGACGATCCCCAACCCGCTGCGCTCCTTCGTCCTGCCCGCCGCGATCGTCGACGCCGTCGTCGGCGACGACCCCGTCTACAGCAAGCCCGCCGGCTACGAGACCGTCCGCTACCCGCTCTCCGGGCTCGTGGGGACCGAGGAGGACGCGAAGGAGACGGCCATCCACAACGCCCGGTTCCCGGACCACGACACCAACGTCGGCCTGCTCGACCAGAACGTCGCGACCTGGCTCACGGGCGCGCCGGTGGTCGACGGCCAGCCGACCGGCGGCTTCGTCCACCAGAAGTTCGTCCGCTGCCTGAGCGCGCCGACCTACACGCTGTTCTCCAACACGACGTCGATGAAGCACTACAACAACACCCACGCCGCCGGCCAGCAGGTCGTGGCGCTGGAGAGCCCGCACAACAGCATCCACCTGGCGATCGGCGGCTTCGACGTCCCCACGCTCTTCGACGCCTCGCCGATCCCCGGCGCCAACGGCGACATGGGGGAGAACGACACGGCCGGGCTCGACCCCGTCTTCTACTTCCACCACTGCTTCATCGACTACACCTTCTGGACCTGGCAGCGCCGGCACGGCAGCACGCAGGCGCTGGAGATCGACGCGAGCGACCCCGGCGCGGGCTACACGACGGCGAACCCGAACCCGCCGCCGGCCGGACGCGAGCCCGGCGAGCCGCTCGACCTCGGCACGGCGCTGAACCCGTTCACGGCGGCCGACGGCACGCCGATGACCTCGGCGGACGTCACCGACATCGCCCAGCTCGGCTACGCCTACGGCCCCGGCTCGCTCGACGCCTTCGCCACGACCGAGCGCGCCGCCCTGCTCGAGGAGGACGTCGTCGGAGCCGCCACCCGCTCCGTGCACGTCGAGGGCCTCGACCGCAGCACGCTGCGCGGATCGTTCGTCATCTCCGCGTTCGCCGAGGTCGACGGCAAGCTCGAGGCGATCGGACACGAGGCGGTGCTCAGCCGCTGGCAGGTCGAGGGCTGCGCGAACTGCATGCAGCATCTCGACGCCGCCGCGGACTTCCCGCTGCCGGCCGCGGCCCGCGCGAGCGCGGAGGGGACGGCGGACGGCGTGGAGGTCCGGGTGACCACGCGCGAGCACCTGCTCGCCGGCCGCGAGGTCGGCGCCTTCGCGGCGCTCGCCGCCCCGGCGGCGCCGTCGTTCACCGTCGAGGTCCGCTAGCGGCGCGTCGTCTTCGCCCCGATCAGCCGCGCGATCGTGTCTCGGGCCGAGGTGAGGTCGGGCTCGAAGTGGTTGATCTCGTCGTTGTAGACGAAGGCCTCGCCGAGGCGGACGATCGCGTAGGCGAGGGTGGCGGGATCGAGCGGCGCCTGCCAGCCGTCGCGCTCCTCGACGCCGGCGATCAGCCCCTCGAGCGCGTGCACGAGGCGGCCGTGGACGGCGTGGCGGGAGGTCACGAGGCGCAGCGCGCGCTCGCCGTCGTTCTCGAGGAAGACGCGCAGCGGGCCGGCGGCCGCGGTCCGGTGCAGGAAGCCGAGCGTCACGCTCAGCGCGTACTCGGGTCCCTTGCCCTTCGCCTCGCGGACCGCGTCGGCGAGCAGCTCCTCGGTCAGCGACCAGATGACGTCGATCAGCAGCGCGTCGCGGTCGCCGGTCCAGCGGTAGAGCGTCGGCCGCGAGACCGCGAGCTCCGCCGCGAGCTGGCTCATGTCCAGCCGCTCGCCCTTC
>JAOPZG010000457.1 GCA_025964215.1 Conexibacter sp. | reverse complement strand
CAAGGGCGCCGAGGTCGTGCTCGTGCCGGGCAACCACGACCACGCGATCGCCGCGCCGTGGCTGGACGCCCGCGCGCAGCGCCCGCTCGGGCACGAGACGCGCGTGAAGCCCGCGACCGCCTCGCCGATGGCGCGCCAGCTCGCGGGCTGGCTGGGCGGGAACGTCGAGGTCGCCTATCCCGGTCTGTGGCTGCGGCCGGACGTGTACGCGACGCATGGTCATTACCTCGATCCGCACGGCACGGTCCCGACCTTCGAGCGGCTCGCCGCCGGCGCGATGAGCCGGATGGTCGGCAGCGTCCCGGATCCGGCGAGCGCCGAGGACTACGAGCGCGTGCTCGCGCCGCTGTACGCGTGGATCAACTCCGCGGCGCAGCGCGCGGCGAAGGAGGGCCTCGGCGCCGGCGCCGGTCGCGCGGGCAAGGCCTATGAGCTGCTGCAAGGCGATGGCCATCAGCCCGTGCGCGCGCGCCTGCTGACCGCGGTCTTCCCGCTCGGCATCCGCGGGCTCAACCTGCTCGGGATCGGTCCCGTGCGCTCCGACCTCTCCGGCGACGCCCTGCGCCGCAACTCGCTGGACGCGATCGGCGAGGTCGTCGGCCGCCTCGACATCGAGGCCGAGCACGTGATCTTCGGCCACAGCCACCGCACCGGCCCGCTGCCCGACGACGACGTCACCGAGTGGCGGACGCCGAGTGGCGCCTGGCTGCACAACTCCGGCAGCTGGGTCCACGAGCCGACCTTCACCCAGGCCGAGGGCACCGTCAGCCCCTACTGGCCCGGCGGAGCGATCCTCGTCGAGGACACCGGCGCACCGCAGCTCCTGCGCCTGCTGGCCGACGACGACCTCGTCCGGCCGGACGACGACGCGGACGCCTAGGCCGCGCCGTCGGGCGCCAGCCCCGGCGTGAAGCAGACCGCGTGGCAGAGGACGCCCTCGCCGAGCGCGAGGTCGAGGACGGCGGCCTCGTGATGGCCGTGGTCTACGAGCAGGTGCGCACCGGTGAAGTCGACGGAGCGCTCTTCGCCGTTGACCGTGGTCGTCCCGCCCGCGTCGCCGACCTCGAGCACGGCCCACACGGCGCCGGCCTCGTAGGGGCCGGAGTACGGGCCCTCGACGTCGGGCGTCGGCACGACGATGCGCGCGTCGGGGTCGTCCTCGGGATGGAGGTAGGGGACGGGATCGCCCTCGACGCCGAGCAGCTCCTGGATCGCCGCCTCGGTCTCGTGGTAGCCGCCCTCGCCGAAGTGGACCTCGAAGAGTCGCAGCTCCTGGTTGAAGAGGTACCGCGCCGGCCAGCCCTCGTTGTCGTAGATCCGCCAGAGCAGGAGCTCGGTGTCGAGCAGCACGGGGTGCTCGATCCCGAGCCGCTCGACGGCCGCGGCGACGACCGCCGGATCGCGGCCGGGCGGGAAGCCCGGGGCGTGGACGGAGATCACGCGCAGCCCCGCCTCTTCGTAGCGCTCGTGCCACGCCTTCATGTAGGGGAGCGTCCGCAGCGACGCCGGACGGCAGAAGTCGAAGAACTCGAGCAGCACCGGCCGGCCGCGCTGCTTGTCCATGCGCAGCGTCGCGACGTTGAGCCAGTCGAGGCTGGCCGGGAACATGGGAGCGGCGATGGTGTCGGTCGGGACGCGCACAGGGCCGGAAGCTTAAAGACACCGCAACTCTTGCGCTCCCCGCGTTCTGGATAAGCTGCGCACCCCGTCCCGCGAATCTCTTGGAGGAGAAGCGTTGCGCTAGGTCTATCTCGTGGTGGCTTCGGTCGCCGCGCTGCTCTGTTTTGCCGCTGTCGCACACGACAGAACCAACACGTACAAGGTGACGGGTCAGATCGCCAGCGGGGGTTCGAAGAAGAAGCCCAAGGCGGTCGCCGTCAACTTCGACTACACGATCGGCACGGACGACGGCAACCTGTCCAACCCGGTCCAGACGTACAAGATCCACTTCGACGGGTTGAACTCCAGCACGAAGTCCGTCGCCGGTGGCAAGTACTGCAAGGCCTCGGCCATCACCGCCGCCGGCAACGACGACGCCTGCCCGGCCAAGACGCACGTCGGCACCGGCGTGGTCAACGCCTTCGTCGGCGCCGCCGGCCAGCCGATCGACCCGGGCGCCAAGTGCGACCTGGCGCTCGACATCTACGTCGGTGGTCCCTCGAGCCTCGCCCTGTTCCTGCACGGCGATCCCTCGACGACCCCGCGCTGCCTCGCCCCGATCAACCAGGCGATCGACGCGAAGCTCAAGAACGACTCGACCGGCGGCTCGCTGACCTTCACGGTCCCGCCCGGTCTGCTGCACCCGGTCGCCGGCCTCGACTCGGGCATCACCCAGGTGACGTCCAAGATCAAGAAGGTCGGCACCGGCAAGAAGGCGCTCTTCTACTCCGTGGGCTGCAAGGGCTCCCGGAAGGTCGGCGTGACCTTCACCGCGGAGGGTGGCGCATCCGAGACGGTGTCGGCCGCCGCCGGCAAGTGCTGATCTGACGTCCACCAGCGTCTGAGGCGAAGCTGTCCCCGGAGGGGCGGGCCATCTGGCCCGCCCCTCCGTCGTCGTACGCCCTCTCATCCTTTGGGACTAAACGCATGACCGAGCGACGCGGGCATGCGCCCGCCGGGAAGGTAGGCCGGTCCCGTAGGTCCCCCGCAGGAGGAGAAGCACCGTGCGCATCACCCGCGTGCTCGTCACGTCGGCCACGGCCGTCGTCGCCCTGGCGTCCGTCGCCGTGGCCCAGACCTCGACCACCCAGTACAAGGTCGGCGGCACCGTCTCCGTCCACGGGGGGAGCAAGGCCAAGCCCAAGCCCGGCGGGCTGACGTTCAGCTTCGACGTCAGCGACCCGTCCGGGATCCAGACGCCGCCGGTCAAGACCTACGCCATCATGTACGAGGGCGGCCGCCTCAACACCACGCTGATCCCCGGCTGCACCGCCGCCCAGATCAACGCCCCCGCGACGCCGACCGCGGACGTCTGCCCGGCCGGCTCGAAGATCGGCACCGGCAAGCTGAGCGCGCTGATCGGCTCGGCCGGCCAGCCGGCCTCCGACGCCTCGCCGTGCAAGGCGACGCTCGAGCTCTACAACGGCGGCAAGGGCCACGCGACGCTCTTCGTCGGCTCCGAGCTCGCGACGTGCCCGGTCGCGCTCCACGAGGCGATCGACATGCAGTACGTGACCAAGGGCGTCTACGCCGGCCTCCAGTTCACGGTGCCCGAGGAGCTGCGCCACCAGGTCCAGCTCGACATCACCGTGACCCACGCCGAGGCCAAGCTCAGCACGATCGTCAAGCGGAAGAACGGCAAGAAGGTCGGCTACATCGAGTCGACCGGCTGCAAGGACGCCAACCGCGACATGATCGTCACCTTCACCGACGAGACCGGCGCGGCGTTCCCGGCGCAGACGACGCTCGGCAAGTGCTGACGAGCGCCTCGGGACGATGAGCGTCGTCTCGACGACGCTCGGCAAGTGCTGAGCTGACGGCTCCGTCACCACGCTGACGGGGCGCGAGGGACGGCTGGGCGGGCCGCTGCGACGGTCCGCTGCGCCGTTCCCTAGGTTGTGGCGCATGTCCTCTCGCGCCCGCATCGGGATCGTCGTCGCGGCCGTCGTGGTGCTGGTGGTCGTCTTCATCGTCGTCAACGGCTCCGGCGGCAACGACGACAACAAGTCGTCCTCCGCGAACGCCGTCGTCACGGTCGTCGACGCCAAGCCCCAGGGCGGCGTGCAGAAGCTGAAGTTCACCAAGGGCGACACGATCGAGTTCACCGTCAAGTCCGACACGGCCGACGAGATCCACTTCCACGGCTACGACGTCCACAAGGACGTCGCCAAGGGCGGCCAGGTGACGTTCAGCGTCCCGGCCACGATCGAGGGCAAGTTCATCGTGGAGCTCGAGGACCACAAGACGCAGATCGCCGAAGTCGAGGTCGATCCGTCGTGAGGCTCCGGCGCGCCGTCCTCGCCGCCGGCGCGCTCGCGCTGGCCCTGCCGGCGTCCGCCTCCGCGCACGGCCTCGTCGGCAAGCAGGACCTGCCGATCCCGCGCTGGCTGTTCGCCTGGGCCGCGGCGGTCGTGCTCGTCGCCTCCTTCGTCGGCCTCGCCGTGCTGTGGGCGACGCCGCGCCTGCAGGAGATCGTCGAGCGCCGCCGCCTCAGCGTCCCGCGCGTGCTCGAGGTCCTCTCCGGCGTGCTCGGCATCGCGCTCTTCGCCTTCTGCATGTACGCGGGCTTCGCCGGCACCCAGGCCGCGACGGCGAACATCCTGCCGACGGTCATCTACGTGTACTTCTGGGTCGCCGTCCCGTTCGTGAGCGTCGTCTTCGGCGACGTCTTCCGCGCGGTCAACCCGTGGCTGGCGGTCGGCAAGGGCGTCGGCTGGATCATGAAGCGCACGGGCGCGGTCGACGGCGTCGAGCCGCTGCCCTACCCGTCGTGGCTCGGCCGCTGGCCCGCGGTGATCGGCGTCCTGGCCTTCGCGTGGGTCGAGCTCGTCTACGCCAACAAGGACGACCCCTCGCAGCTCGCGATCATGGCGCTCGCCTACGCCGCGGTGCAGCTCGTCGGGATGAGCCTCTACGGCACCGAGACCTGGTCGCGCCGGGGCGACGCGTTCGGCGTCTACTTCGGGATGTTCGCCCGGATCTCCCCGCTGCGCTGGCGCGATCGCGCGCTCTTCACGCGCCCCTTCCTCGGCGGCGCGCCGACGCTCACGCCCGTCGCCGGCACCGTCGCGCTGCTCTGCACGATGATCGGGACGACGAGCTTCGACGGCTTCTCGCAGGGCACGACGTGGAACTCGATCGTGCCGCACCTCCAGGACTTCTTCGGCAGCCTCGGCCTCAACGCCGAGCACGCGCTGGAGTGGGCGGGGACGGTCGGGATCGTCGTCATGTGCTGCCTGATCGGGCTGCTCTACCGGCTCGGCGTGATGGGGATGCACACGGTCGGGCGCAAGCTCTCGACCCGCGACCTCTCGGGCGCGTTCATCCACACGCTGATCCCGATCGCGTTCGCCTACGTGCTGGCCCACTACTTCTCGCTGGTCGCCTACCAGGGCCAGGCGATCGCGGCGCTCGCCTCCGACCCGCTCGGCGACGGCTCGAACCTGCTCGGCACCGCGTCCGACGCCATCAACTACACGTGGATCAGCGCGACGGGTATCTGGTACGTCCAGGTCGGCGCGCTGGTGATCGGCCACGTGGCCGGTCTCGCGCTCGCCCACGACCGCGCCCTCGCGCTCTTCGCCAAGGCGCGCGACGCGACCCGCTCCCAGTACTGGATGCTGGCGGTCATGGTCGCCTTCACCAGCCTCGGCCTGTGGCTGCTCTCGGCGGCGGCGCAGCAGTGAGCGCCGCGCTGATCCTGGCCCACGCCGGCCACTGGTTCGCGGGGCTCCTGTACCTCGCGCCGGTGCTGATCGTCGTCGGCGCGCTGCTCTACCAGAGCTGGAAGGACAAGAAGCTCGGCCCGGACGACGAGGACGAGGACGGCGACGCGCCGGACGACGTCCTCGCGCGCTGAACGCGCGTGGCGTGGGGTAGGACCCGACCATGAGGCTGGGTCGGGAGCAGGAGCTGGTCACCGTCGGCCGGCGGGGTCGCCACCGCGGGCGCGGGCTGGAGATGATGCGCGAGGTCTGGCGCGTGGCCGAGGAGGAGGCGCGCGAGACGTACGCGAGCTGGCGCGAGCTCGGCGGGCGCGAGGCCTACCTGCGCTATCGCGCGGCGGCCGATCGGGCCGACGCCGCGCTGGACGGGCTCTCAGGCGCCCAGTAGCCGGAGGTCATGGGCGAGCCCCTCCGGGGTGATCTTGTCCACGGGCCAGCCGACGCGCTGGACGCCCTTGGCGTCCACCAGCACCACGTAGGCGGAGTGCTCGAACTGCTTGCTCTGCGGCCGGATGCCGTAGGCCTTCCAGATCGGCGCGAGCTGCGCCGTGGTCCCGAGCAGGAAGCGCATGCGCTTGGTCAGGCCCTGCTGGTTGACGAAGCGGCGGGCGTTGAGCGGCGTGTCGTTCGCCGGGTCGACGGAGATCGCCAGCGTCGGGACGTCCTTGCCGAGCTGGTCCATCGCGCCCTTGATCTGCTGGGCCGTGAGCGGGCACGTGTCCTTGCAGGTCGAGTACATGAAGGTCAGCATCACCGGCCGGCCGTGGTACTGGTCGAGCGTCGCGACCTTGCCGTCCTGGTCCTTGAGCGCGAAGTCCAGCGGCGGGATGCCGGGCGGGCGCAGGGCGCCGTCGAAGCCCGCGCCGCCGGCGTCGTGGCCGCTGCCGCCCGCGAAGAGCACGACGCAGAGCGCGGCGACGAGGACGAGGGTCGCCGCCAGCATCAGCGAGAGGCGGGCGCGGGCGGGCATGAGCCCGGAGGCTAGGCGGTGGCTTCGCCGTCGGCGTCGGGCTGCGGCGCCGAGCCGGTCTCGATCGCGTCCTCGGCGGGCGCCTCGGGCACGACCTCAGGCTCGACCTCAGCCTCAGGGTCGACGGCCGTCGTGGCCGGGGTGACCGGCGGATCCGGCTCTGCGGCGGGGATCGCGGCCTCGTCGACCGTCTCGGGCGCGGGCGCCTCGGTCGGCTCGGGCGCGGCCGGCTCGTCGGTGCCGAAGAGCGCGGCGAGCTCGGCGAGGCCCTTGATCTTGGCTCCCGAGAACTCGCCGAAGGAGGTCTGCTGGCGGCTCGAGCGGGCGTCGTCGCGCTTGGCGCGGCGCTGCTCGTCGCGGCGCTTGTCCTCCTCGTCGCGCCGGCGGCGGTCCGCCTGGCGGTTCTCGCGCTCGAGCAGGTCGCGCTTGGGCAGGATCACCTGGGCGGCCTTCTCGGGCTCGAGCGAGGCGATCATCTCGGCGGCCATCGCCTGGCCGAGCGCCTGCGCGACCTCGCCGGACGGGTGCGAGCTCTTCTTCATCCGGCGCGCGGTGTGCGCGGCGCGGGCGAGCTGCTTGGCGGCGTGCTGGGAGACGGGGCGGCGGGCGCCCTTCTGGAAGCCGCGGACGCTCTCGGTGACCTCCTCGCGGAGCTTCTCGGGGAAGCTGCGGAAGAGCTCCTTGAGCTCGGCGATCTCGAGCTGGTCGCGCGTGGCGGCGACGGCGGCGCGCAGCTCGGGCCACGGCAGCGGCTCGCGCTTGGGCTTCTCCTGGAGGCGCTTCTTGACGACCGGGAGCTTGCGCTCCTCGGCGACGCCGAGGATCTTGGGCCCGACCGTGTCGGGCGAGACGGGCGTGGTGCGCTCGCGGGGCTCGGCTGCGGCGGGCGCGTCGGCGGGAGCGTCGGCCTCGGCCGCGGGCGCCTCCGCCTCGGCCGGC
>JAOPZG010000430.1 GCA_025964215.1 Conexibacter sp. | reverse complement strand
AGCTCGGCATCACCAGCTCGATGGGCTTGAATGCGGCCGTGCGCGAGCGCCTGCGCGAGATGGACATCACGGACGAGCTGACCAAGCCGGTCCAGGTCCACATGTCGGGCTGCCCGAACGGCTGCGGCCAGCACCACATCGGCAACATCGGGCTCTACGGCGCATCGATCAAGGTCGGCGAGCACACGATCCCGGCCTACGTCGCGCACATCGGCGGCGAGTACGCGGGCGGCACCGTCGCCTACGGCGCGCGGCTCAAGGTCCGCCTGCCCGCCAAGCGCGTGCCGGCCGCCGTCGAGCGCTGGATCCGCATGTACGAGGCGGAGCGCACCGACGACACCGAGACGTTCAAGGCCTACGCCGAGCGCGTCGGGACGATCCGCTTCGAGACCGAGGTCAAGGCCGACCTCGCGATGCCGGTCGAGTTCGGCCTCGACACCATGAACATGTTCATGGACTGGGACCGCAACCAGCCCTACGTCGTGGCCCGGGGCGAAGGCGAATGCGCGGTCTGAGCGACCAGCTCACCGAGACGCTGAGCGCCGCTGCGCAGCACGAGCGGCTCGTCTTCCTCTGCTCCTTCCAGAAGGAGGAGTCGGTGATCCTCGACGAGCTCTTGAGGCTCGGGGGTGGGTGGGACCGCATTCACGTCGTCACGATCGACACCGGCGTCCTCTTCCCGGAGACGCTCGCGACGTGGAAGCGCTTCGAGGACCGCTACGGCGTCCACATCGACGTCGAGGACGCGTCGAACCCGCAGAACCCGTGGACTGGGCCCGAGCACTGCTGCACGCCGCTGAAGGTCGCGGCGCTCGAGCGCTCGCTCTCAGGCGCGGACGCGTGGGTCACCGGCATCCGCCGCGAGCAGGCCGAGACGCGCGCGCACACCGAGCTGATCGAGCCGGACGCCAAGCGCCCGGGCGTCATGAAGTACAACCCGCTCGCGTTCTGGACCGAGAAGGACGTCTGGGGCCGGATCTTCGAGCGCGAGCTCCCGTACCACCCGCTCCACGACCAGGGCTACGCGTCGATCGGCTGCGCCACGTGCACCCAGCCGGGCGACGGGCGGGCCGGCCGCTGGGCCGGGACCGACAAGACCGAGTGCGGCATCCACGTCGTCGAGACGACGACCGATGTCGAAAGCGACACCAGCGGCATCCCCGTCGTCTGAGCTGTTCGGAGAGCTTCCCGCATGAGCACCCAGACCCACACCCTCACCCACCTGCAGGCCCTCGAGGCCGAGGCCATCCACGTGATGCGCGAGGTCGCCGCGGAGCGTGAGAAGCCGGTGCTGCTCTTCAGCGGCGGCAAGGACTCGATCGTCCTCGTGCGCTTGGCCGAGAAGGCGTTCCGCCCCGGCAAGTTCCCCTTCCCGCTCATGCACATCGACACGGGGCACAACTTCCCCGAGGTCCTCGAGTTCCGCGACAAGATGGTCGAGCGCCTCGGCGAGCGGCTCGTCGTCGCCTCCGTGCAGGAGTCGATCGACAAGGGCCGTGTGGTGGAGGAGACGGGCCCGCGCGCCTCGCGCAACCGGCTCCAGACGACGACGCTGCTCGACGCGCTCGCCGAGCACGGCTTCGACGCGGCCTTCGGCGGCGCGCGCCGCGACGAGGAGCGCGCCCGGGCCAAGGAGCGCATCCTGAGCTTCCGCGACGACTTCGGCGGCTGGGACCCCAAGGCCCAGCGACCCGAGTTGTGGAACATCTACAACACGCGCGTCCGGCGCGGCGAGAACGTCCGCGCGTTCCCGCTCAGCAACTGGACCGAGCTGGACGTCTGGCAGTACATCCAGGACGAGGAGATCGAGGTCCCCGCGATCTACCTCGCCCACGAGCGCGCGGTCTTCCGCCGTGACGGGATGCTCTACGCCGACTCCGAGTTCATCGCCCGCGACGAGCGCGACTCCGACCCCTTCACCGCCTCGGTGCGCTACCGCACCGTCGGCGACATCTCGTGCACCGGCGCCGTGGCCTCCACGGCCGCCACGCTGGACGAGGTCGTCGCCGAGATCGCCGCCACCGACGTGACCGAGCGCGGCGAGACCCGCGCCGACGACCGCGTCTCGGAGTCGGCGATGGAGGACCGCAAGGTCGCCGGCTACTTCTAGGCCTTCCCCCTCTTCATGCCCACCCTGCTTCGCCTCGCCACCGCGGGCTCCGTCGACGACGGCAAGTCCACGCTCATCGGACGCCTGCTGCACGACAGCAAGGCGATCCTCGCCGACCAGTACGCCGACCTCAACGGGCGCGACGGCGAGATGGACCTCTCGCGCCTCACCGACGGGCTGAAGGCCGAGCGCGAGCAGGGCATCACGATCGACGTCGCCTACCGCTACTTCGCGACGCCGACGCGCGACTTCATCCTGGCCGACACGCCCGGCCACGTGCAGTACACGCGCAACATGGTCACCGGCGCCTCGACCGCCGACGTGGCGATCGTGCTCATCGACGCGCGCCACGGCGTGGTCGAGCAGACCAAGCGCCATGCCTTCATCGCCTCGCTGCTCGGCATCCCGCACCTCGTCGTCGCGGTCAACAAGATGGACCTGGTCGGGTACTCGGAGGAGCGCTTCGACGAGATCGTCCGGGACTTCTGCGCGTTCCGCGGGCACCTGAGCTCGCCGGACATCGCCTACATCCCGATCAGCGCGCTGGAGGGCGACAACGTCGTCGACCGCAGCGAGCACATGGGGTGGTACGTCGGTGAGCCGCTGCTGCGCCATCTCGAGGCGATCGACCCGGCCGACGACCGCAACCTCGACGACCTGCGCTTCCCGGTGCAGCTCGTGATCCGCAGCGAGGGCAACGACTTCCGCGGCTACGCGGGCCAGGTCGCCTCGGGCGTCGTGCGGCCGGGGGATCGGGTGAAGGTGCTGCCGAGCGGCGTCGAGTCGACGGTCGCGTCGATCGAGACGCTCACCGGTGAGCTCGAGGAGGCGTTCCCGCCGCAGAGCGTGACGATCCGGCTCGCCGACGACGTCGACGCCTCGCGCGGCGACGTGCTCGTGAGCGCCGACGGCGCGCCGGTCCCGACGCGCGAGCTCGAGGCCGACGTCTGCTGGTTCGCCGACCGCCCGCTGCGCCCCGGGTCGCGGTACTTGTTGAAGCACCTGACCCACACCGCCGAGGCCGTGGTCGACGCGATCCTCGACGTGGTCGACGTCGCGTCCCTGGAGCGCGGCCCGGCGCCCGCCGAGCTGGGGCTCAACGACATCGGCCGCATCCGCCTCCGCACCCGCCGCCCCATCATCGCCGACCCGTACAAGCGCAATCGCGTGACGGGCGCGTTCATCCTCATCGACGAGGCCACGAACGACACGGTGGCGGGCGGTATGGTCGCGGGCTGAGTGGCCCGCTCCGACGAAGACGCGCTCCCGGTGCCGACGCGGCGGGAGCTGATGAAGCCGTACAACCACCCGTATCGGCTGGCGGCGCGCGCGACGTGGCGGATGCAGCCCGAGCTGCGGCGCGAGGTGAAGATCGCGAGCGGGCTCGTCGTCGTGGGCGCGGGCGTGACCGCGGCGACGGCGCTCGGGCTGCTCCTACTCGGCGTGGGCGCCCTGCTCGCGGCCTGGTCCGTGGTGATCCTGGCCCTCGCCACGACGCGCAACGCGGTGGGCCTCATCCGCTTCTGGCGGGCGAAGTCGGAGCTGCGGACGATCCGCGAGCGGCGGCCGCACGCGGGCGAGGCGGATCCGGAGCTCGCTCACGACGAGTTCGCGGTGATGGTCGAGGACGAGGGCTGGCTGGTGACCTGGCGCTTCCGGCCGCTGGCGTTCGGCGCTCGCCCGGGCGTCGGGGAGATCGAGGTCCCCGGCCGCCCCTGCTACGCGGCGCAGCCCGTCGACGACCGCCGCTTCGACGCGGCCGACGTCGCCGTGGCCGCCGAGCAGCTCGTCG
>JAOPZG010000328.1 GCA_025964215.1 Conexibacter sp. | reverse complement strand
CGAGCGTGATGACCACGCCGCCGACCACGGCCAGCAGCGGGCCGCCGTCGACGACACGCTGGCGCGGATGGTCGCCGGATCGAGGTCGCCGACGCGGTGCGCGGCGGCGGCCATCTCGGCCTCGTCGTCGACGAGGAAGCCGGACTCGCCGTGCCGGACGACTTCAGGGGCGGAGCCGACCGGGAACGCGATGACCGGCGTTCCACAGGCCATGGCCTCGACCATCACGATCCCGAACGGCTCGCGCCAGCTGATCGGCATCAGCAGCGCGAGGGCGTGGGCGAACAGCTCGCGCTTGCGCCGGCCGCCGACCTCGGCGACGTAGCGGACGCGGTCGTCGTCGATGTGGGGCCGGACCGCGTCGTCGAAGTACTCCTCTTGTCCGGGCTGGACCGGGCCGGCGAGGACCAGCGGCAGCCCGGCGCGGCGCGCGGCGGCGATCGCGCGGTGAGGGCCCTTGCCCTCGACCATGCGGCCGACCCAGAGCAGGTAGCGCTCCTTGCGGGGCTCCAACGGCCAGGCACGGAGGTCGATCGGGTTGGGGATCGTGCCGACGTAGCGCAGGCCGGCGGGGCCGGCGTCGGCCTGCGCGTCGCTGAGGGACGAGAGCCACACCTTGCGGCCATGGCGGCCGTAGAACGCGCGGCTCTCCTCGTCGAACGGGCCGTGCAGGGTGTGCAGGACTGGGACGTCGACGCGGTCGGCGACGGCGACGAGGGCGAAGCCCGAGTGGTCGTGGATGATCTGGAACGGGCGGCCGCGGCGGGCGGCCTCGTCGATGACGGCCAGCGCGCGGGCGACGTGGTCGACGTCGACCACCGTGCCGCCGATCTTCTCGGCGTAGTCGCGCTCGAGCAGCGTCACGACCTTCGCGTCGGACTGCGACCCGGGGGCGGCGAGGAGCGAGACGTCGTGCCCATGGCGCACGAGACCGCCTGCGAGGTCGGGCGATCACGCGCTCGATGCCGCCGTAGCCGGGCGGGGGACGGGGATCCACGGCGGCGCCAGGAGCGCGATCCTCAGGCGCTCCGGCCGGGCGCGGCGGCCGGGGCGGATCGGGGGGAGGGGCTGTGGAGAGAGCGTTCCGGCGTGCATGGGGCAACACGTCGTGCTGTAGGACGGCGGTCGCGAACGTCAACGCCGGAACGCGCCGTCCTCGGCTCTGACGAACGCGTGTGCCGGCGCGCCACGAGCGGGTAGCCCGCGCGCATGCAAGGGCCCTGGCCCGCGGATGTGCGAGAGGCGCTGGAGGACGTGCGGTGCGCGCTGGCCCGCGCCGAGGACCCGCCGGACGGCTCGCCGCGCGACGACGTGCTCGTCGGGGCGCTGACGCGGATCGGCCGCGAGCTGCGCAGCGCGGTCGACGACCTGCGGCCGGCGGACGGCGCGCCGGTCCGCGTCCTCCTCGTCGAGGATCACGCCGCCGTGCGCGACGCGTTCGCCGCCGCGTTGCGGCGCGAGCCCGATCTCGAGGTGGTCGGCGAGGCCGGGACCCTCGCCGAGGCGCGCGGCATGCTGGCCGAGGTCGACGTCGCCCTGGTCGACCTGGGCCTGCCCGACGGGGACGGCAGCGACCTCGTCGCCGCGCTCCGGGAGGCCGAGCCCGGCGCACACGCGATCGTGCTGAGCGCCGGGTCGGACCACTCGGCGGTCGCGCGTGCCGTCGAGCGCGGTGCGGCGGGCGCGCTCTCGAAGGCCGACCGCCTGCCCGACGTCATCGACGCGATCCGGCGCGTCGGCGCCGGCGAGGCGCTGCTCCCCCTCGACGAGGTCGTCGAGCTGCTGCGCTTCGCCGGCCGCGAGCGCGAGCGCGAGCTCCTCGACCGCCAGGCGATCGAGCGCCTGACGAGCCGGGAGCTCGAGATCCTCCAGCTCATCGCCGACGGCTGCGACGGTCGCGACGCCGCCTCGCGGCTGCACATCTCGGTGCGCACCCAACGCAATCACGTTGCCAACATCCTGGGCAAGCTGGGCGTGCACTCGCAGCTCCAGGCGCTCATCTTCGCGCTGCGCCATCAGCTCGTGGAGCTCGTCCCACGGGGGCGCTGGGGCGAATAGCCCAGGCGAAGATGGCGAACGTGGCCCAGTTTCGCGGTGCGCGCGTGGGGCGATACCGGACGCGAACCCCGACGAAGGAGGCTCGGCCGACATGAAGCTCCACGCCGCGATCACGGTGCTGCGACCCCGCGACGAGGTGCAGCGCCTGTGGCAGGACCCCGCGCTGCACCCCAGGTACCTCGACGAGATCGACGCCCGGGTGACCTTCGACCCGGCGCCCGGCGACCGGGGCACCGAGATCCACGTCACGCTCGAGCACGACGCCCCGGGCGGCAAGGTCGGCAAGGCCGTCGCCAAGGTCCGCGGCGCGATGCCTCGCGCCAAGGCGATGGACGAGCTGCGCCGCTTCAAGCAGCGCGTCGAGACGGGCGTCATCGTGCGCAGCGACGGATCCCCCGAGGGCGAGCGCGCCGAGCGCAAGCTCGACCAGCGCCCGGCCCAGCCGCTGCACGAGAACGAGCTCGCGGAAGCGGGTGCCTCATGAGGGCCAACGTGTGGTCGGGCCGCAACACGGTCCAGGTCGAGAACGTCCCGGATCCGAAGATCCTCAACGACCGCGACGCGATCGTGAAGATCACGTCGACCGCGATCTGCGGCTCGGACCTGCACCTGTACGACGGCTACGTCCCGACGATGGAGCGCGGCGACATCCTCGGCCACGAGTTCATGGGCGAGGTCGTCGAGGTCGGCAAGGGCGTCGGCAAGCTGCACGTCGGCGATCGCGTCGTCGTGCCGTTCCCGATCGCATGCGGCGACTGCTGGGCGTGCCGGCACGAGCTCTACTCGGTGTGCGAGAACTCCAACCCGAACGCCGGCATGGCCGAGAAGATGTTCGGCCACTCGACCGCCGGGATCTTCGGCTACTCGCACCTGACCGGCGGCTACGCGGGCGGCCAGGCCGAGTACGCCCGGGTGCCGTTCGCCGACGTCGGCCCGATCAAGATCGAGGACGACTTGCCCGACGAGCAGGTCCTGTTCCTCTCCGACATCTTCCCCACGGGCTACATGGGCGCCGAGTTCTGCGAGATCCAGGGCGGCGAGGTCATCGCCGTCTTCGGCGCGGGCCCGGTCGGCCAGTTCGCGATCGCTAGCGCCGTGATGCTCGGCGCCGAGCGGATCATCGCGATCGACCAGTACGCCTACCGCCTCGACATGGCGCGCAACAAGGCCGGGGCGACCGACGTCATCAACTTCGCCGAGGACCCCGACATCGTCGAGCAGCTCAAGGAGCTGACCGGGGGCCGCGGGCCCGACGCGGTGATCGACGCCGTGGGGATGGAGGCCGCGCACGGACACGGAGTGGTGCATGCGGTCGACCGGGTCAAGCAGGCCGCGCGGAGCGAGTCCGACCGCGGGCACGCGCTGCGCGACGCGATCCTCGCGTGCCGGCCGGGCGGCATCGTGTCGGTCATCGGCGTCTACGGCGGGCTGCTGGACAAGTTCCCCAGCGGCGCGTTCATGAACAAGGGCCTCACGATGAAGTCGGGGCAGTGCCACGTGCAGCGCTACCTCGCGCCGCTGTACGAGCACATCCGCAACGGCGACATCGACCCGAGCTTCGTGGTCACCCACCGCCTGCCGCTCGGCGAGGCGCCGAACGGCTACGAGACGTTCAAGCACAAGCAGGACGAGTGCGTGAAGGTCGTCCTCAAGCCATAGGAGAGCAGCACGATGCCGTTTCCACCCAGACCGGTCGACGCGACGCTGCACGGCGTCGTCGACTACACCGCCGGAGCGACGCTGCTGACCGTGTTCCCCAAGCTCGCCGGGATCGAGGGCACGCGGTCGGCGGGGCAGATCCGCAGGGCGGGGGCGATCCACGCCGGCTACAGCGCGCTGACCGACTACCCGCTCGGGGCGGTGAAGGCCATCCCGTTCCCGGTCCACCTCGCGATGGACGCGGTCGGCGCCGTCGCCCTCGCCGCGACCCCGTTCGTGACCGGACAATGGAAGAAGGGCCCAAGCCAGTGGCTGCCGCACGTCGGCCTCGCCCTGTTCGAGCTGGCCTCGCTGGCGATCACCGATCCGACCGGCCGCGGCGACTGGCACGGCGACGTCGAGGCCGTCCGCCGGTCCAACATGGAGGATCCCGGCCGGAAGATCTACGAGGGGCCGCGCGCGGTCACCCCTGCCGTCGCCTGACCGCGGCCCCGGGACCCGGTGTGCGGGCCGCAACGGTCGACTTTGGTGCTAGGCCGGCGGAGTCCGTTGTCGTGGGGCGGCGCCGAGCACGTCCGCGACCGGCGCCGGCCGTGCGATCGCGAAGCCCTGGGCGCAGTCGACGCCGAGCTCCCGGAGGAGCTCCATCGTCTCGCTGTCCTCGACGCCCTCGGCGACCGTCCGCTGGCCGAAGCCGCGGGCGAGCGAGACGACCGCGCGCACGACCTCCTGGCTGGCGTTGCTCTCGGTGAGGTCCCGGACGAACTCGATGTCGATCTTGAGGTCGGTGATCGGCAGGCGCTTGAGGTAGGTGAACCCGCCGTAGCCGGTCCCGAAGTCGTCGAGCGCCACGCGGCAGCCGAGCTCGCGCAGCCGCGTGATGAACCACTCCGCGGAGGCCGCGTCCTGCACGAGCGCGGTCTCGGTGATCTCGAAGGCCAGCAGCTCGGGATCGGCGCCGGTGCGGCGGAGCTCGGTGCGGATGACGTCCAGCAGGTCGGGGTTGCCGAGCGACTGCGCCGAGAGGTTCAGCTCAACGGGATGGCCGGCGGCGGCGTGGCCGATCCCCTGTCGGGCAACCCACTGGTCGATCTCGCCGATGAGTCCGAAGCGCTCCGCGGTCGGGAGGAACCGCCCCGGCGCGACCAGCGTCCCGTCCTCGTCGCGCAGGCGGATCAGCAGCTCGTGCTGGACCGTCGCGCCGGTGGCGAGGTCCACGATCGGCTGCGCGTGCAGCTCGAACCGGTCCTCGGCGAGCGCCGCGCGCAGACGGCCGATCCAGGAGATCCGCTCGAGCTGGCGCTCCAGCTCGCGCTCGCGCTCCTTGCGCTCGGTGATGTCCTTGAAGACGACCACGGTGCCCCGCACGCCGTCGGCCGTCTCGAACGGCGCCGCGCTGACCTCGACGGGCAGCTCCGTGTCGTCGCGCCGGACGAAGACGTGCTCGTCGCTGCGGACGGCCGTGCCGTCGGGCCGCGGGCCGCGGGTGATCTCGTGCATGACCTCGCCCTCCAGCTCGGACGAGCGCCAGCCCAGCAGGTCCTCACCCGCGCGGTTGAGGTACGTCAACCGGCCCTCGACGTCGAGCGTGTAGAGGCCCTCGCCCATGTTGTCGGTGATCGCGCGCTGGTAGTCGGAGGCCGCGCGCAGGCGGCGCTCGGTCTCGATCTGGGCCGAGACGTCGACGCAGACGCCGACGATGCCGGCCGGCGCGCCGTCGAGGTCGTGGAACAGGGCGGCCCGGATGTAGCCGGGGAACGTCGTGTCGTCGCGGCGGGAGACCTCCAGCTCGCCCTCCCACTGCCCCGCGCGGCGGATCTCGTCCAGGACGTCGCCCGCCGTGCCCAGCCGGCCGGCCACCGCGGTCAGCTCGGTGATGGGGCGGCCGATGGCGTCGCAGGGCTCCCAGCCCAGCGCGCGCTGGGCGCCGCGGTTCCAGTGGGTGATGACGCCGGCGAGGTCGGTCGCGACGACCGTGACGTCGACCGCGTCGAGCAGGTGCGCCTGGAGGTGGATCTCCGCCTGGGCGCGGCAGCGCTCGGTGACGTCCTGCATCGTGCCGCGGATGCCGTAGCGCTTGCCGTGCTCGTCGCCGAGCGGCTCGATGCGCAGCTCGGCGATCCGCAGCTCGTCGCCCCGGCGGTAGCGGTGCACCAGCTCGCGCGGCTCGCCGTCGGCGCGGGTCGCGGCGGCGACCTCGATCAGGCGCGCCCCGTCGGGGTCGGCCAGCCGCGTCCGCGCCTCGGCGAGCGCCTGCGGGTCCTGGTCGGGCGGGAGGCCGAGGAGGCGGAACAGCTCCTCCGACCATCGCGCCTCGCCCGTCCGGTAGTCGATCTCGAAGCTGCCGATGTCGGCCATGCGCTGCGCCTGGCGCAGCCGCGCCTCGGCGGCGAGCAGGCGCTCGCGCTCGCGGTGCTCGTCGGTCGTGTCGCGCAGGACGCTGGCGAACCCCGCGACGCCGTCGCCGGGCGCGACGATCGCGGAGGTCGCGACGCTGGTGGGGAAGCGCCGGCCGTCGCGGCGCTGGAACGTCAGCTCCCAGCGCGCCGAGCGCTCGGCCATCGACGCGGCGAACTTGCCGGCGATCTGCGCGATCTGGTCCTCGGGCCACCACGGGTAGGGCGGCTCGAGCCCGACGATCTCGTCGTGGTGGTAGCCCATCATCGCGCACAGGGCGTCGTTGACCTCGACGATCCGTCCCCGTCCGTCGGACAGCAGGAGGCCGTCGGGCACCGCCCGCATCAGCGCGCCGGCGTGCGAGCCGTGTTCGGCGGTGAGCTCCTGCCCCGGGAACGTCATCCCTCGCAGCATCGGCGCTGCGGGGTGCGCAGCTCAATCGGGCGATCGGCGGATCTGCGTCATTCGATCATGCCGGTGCGCAGCGCGTAGGCGACGGCTCCTGCGCGGTCACCGACCCCGAGCTTCTCGTAGATGTGCTCGAAGTGCGTCTTGACCGTCGACGGGCTCACGACCAGGTCGCGGGCGATCTCCGGCCCGGAGTGGCCTTCCGCGGCGAGCCGCAGCACCTCGAGCTCGCGGGGGGAGAGCGTGCGATCGGCGAGCTGGGCCCGGTGGCGCGTCAGGAACGCCCCGAGGTCGCGCCCGATCGCGCCGAGCGTGCGCTCCAGGCTCGGGGTCCCGGCCCGGCGGTCGGTGCTGTAGAAGCTCAGCACCGCGAGCGGCCCCTCGTCGGTCAGCGCCGGGATGGCGACGCCGGAGACCAGCCCGAGCTCGCGCGCGGCATCGGGGCGGCCGAAGCTGGGATCGGCCGCCATGTCGGCGACCATGATCGGGCGGCCCTGGGTCCATGCGCGGCCGGGCGCGCCCTCGCCGGGGGCGAACTCCATCGCCCGGGTGGCGAGCTCGAACGGCGCGGGCTCGGTCGCGCTCGCCGTCCTCGGGGAGGTCCAGAACGCGCGGCAGACCAGGTGGCCGCCGTCGCCGTCCCAGGTCCAGAGCGCGCCGTGCCCGTAGTCCAGCGCGCCCCCGAGGCGGGTGAGGAGGCCCATCACCCCGTCCTCGAAGGTGTCCCAATCGCGCAGCGCGACCGAGACCGCGTAGTGCGCCTTCAGCTCGCGCTCGGTCAGGCGCAGCTCGGTGACGTCCTGCGCGGCGCCGACCCAGCGCACCGGCCGGCCCGCGGGGTCGCGCTCTATGCGGCCGATCGCGCGCAGCTCGCGGACCGCGCCGTCGGGGCGCGCCACGCGGTAGTCGAAGGCGATGCCCTCCGGCGGGATGCTGTCGGGGCGCTCCACCACCGACTCCAGCAGCGCCGCCACGTACCCGCGGTCGGACTCCGGCACCGAGCGGAGCAGCAGCTCGGGGCTGGCCGGCACCGACTGCGGCTCGAGGCCCTGGATCCGGTACATCTCGTCCGACCACGTCGCCTCGCGCGTGGTCAGGTCCCACGACCAGCCGCCGATCGACGCGAGGTGCTCGACGTCGGCCAGCAGCGTCTCCATGACCGAGCGACGGCCGTCGCCGCCGGCGCGGCGCAGTTCGTGCGGCGGCCCGTCCGGCGCGCCCGCCGCCCGTTCGAGGTCCGATCGCGACATGTGCAGCGGACGCTACCGCGTCGCCGGCAAGTCCCCGCCAGACCTCACATCCCCGGCGGGCCCAACGTCTTCCGCGTATGAAGCCGACCGGCGCCGCGGGCACCCCCGACGGCCGCGAGAGGACCAACCGCACCGAGGGCCTGAGCGATGGGGTGTTCGCGATCGCGATGACGTTGCTGGTGCTGGATCTGCGGGTGCCGTCCCATCAGGCCGGCACCTTGCTCGCCAGCCTGCTGGCGCAGTGGCCGGCCTACATCGCCTTCCTCGCCTCGTTCTCCTACATCGCCGTCGTCTGGACCAACCACCACGCGACGTTCCGCCAGATCGACGCCGTCGATCGCGTGGTGAGCTCGGCGAACCTCGGGATCCTGCTCGGGACCGTGCTGCTGCCGTTCCCGACGGCCGTCCTGACCGACGCCTTCCGCTCCGGCAGCCGCGTCGACGAGCAGACCGCCCTGGTGCTCTACGCCGCCGTCGCGGCATCGATGTCCGCCGCGTGGCTGGTGCTCTTCCTGTTCCTCGAGCGCCGGTCGGCCGTCACGTCGCGCGCCACCGCGTCGGCCTCGTGGAAGGCCCAAGCCCGCCGGCCGATCTTCGGAACCGCCGGCTACGCCCTCGGGGCTCTCGCGGGCGTGACGCTGCTGCCCGTCGTCGGCCTGATCGCGTTCGTGCTGGTCCCGCTCTACTACGCCGCCACGAGCGAAGGGCTGCGCGCTGAGCGCCGACATCGCAGGAGCTCCGCACGGTGGCGATCCGCCGATCGGCCGATGGTCCGCCGGCGGCGCGAGCTCTAGTCGCCGCTGTGCGATGTGCATTGCTCAGCGTTCAGCTCAGGGGGACTCTTGCCGTACAGCGTCGTGGTTGCCGATGACCATCCGGTCGACCTCAAGGCGCTCAGCGAGGCCTTGAGCGGGTCCGCTGAGCTGGCGTAGGAGGCGTCGGTCCACGAGATCCGCGATGCCGTCATCCGCACCGCCGCCGGGGTCCGGAGCCTCGGCCACGGCGTCGAGCATCGGTCGCCGCGATGGGCAGGCGCCTGCACCTCAGCCCGGCGACCATCAAGGTCCACCTCTCCACCCTCTACGCCAAGCTCGGCGTCTCCGATCGCGCCAGCGCGGTGGCCGAGGCGATCCGGCGCGGGCTGGCGAGCTAGCGCCGAAGACGGCGATCGCGGACCGCGCGCGGTTGGACGCCGTAGTGCGCCTTGAAGGCGCGCGCGAAGTACGACGCGTCGCGGAATCCGTGCTCGACGGCGATGGCGGAGATGCTCCAGTGGGCGCGCGCGGGGTCGGTGAGGTCCCGCGCGCAGTGCTCGAGCCTGCGGGTCAGCAGCCACCGCGCGACCGACCGTCCGTTGGCGGCGAAGAGCTTGTGGAGGTAGCGCGGCGAGACCCCGAGCGTGGCGGCGATCTGTCGCGG
>JAOPZG010000377.1 GCA_025964215.1 Conexibacter sp. | reverse complement strand
TGTTGCCGGTGACCGTGCCTTCGCGGTCCACGGTGACGGTGGGGGGCGTCATAGCTTGAGAGCCTCTCGTTCCTCGGTGCGGCCGGCCTGGGCGCCGGTCGTGGCCGGCTGACCGGTCTCGGTCGCGCCGGGCTCGTAGTGGGACGGCGGGACCTTGAGCTGCAGCTCGATGCGGCGCACGCGCTCGAAGATCCGCTGGGACATGATGCGCTGGCTGTAGAGCAGGTCGCCGATGATGCCGAGCGTCCCGACGACCACGGCGGCGTTGAACAGCACCGCGCCAAAGATCAGGGACTGCACGTGGCCGGCGCCCTCGCCGTCGATGTAGGCGACGACGAACCGCACGAACGGGACCAGCGCCAGGACGAACAGGAAGGTCGCCATGTAGGTGAAGACCTTCAGCGGCTCGTACTGCGTGTAGATGCGCGCGATCGCCACGGCGTTGCGCCGGACGTACGAGCTCATCGACGGGAAGAGCCGCGACTCGCGCGTCTTCGGGTTGGTCCCGATCGCGACGTGGTCGGTGGCGACTAGGAGCTTGCCGGCCTGGATGATCGTCTCGAGCGTGTTCGTGTACTTCGAGACGACCGCCATCTGGATCGCGGCCTCGCGGTTGTACGCGCGGAAGCCGGAGGTCGTGTCCGGGACGTCGGTGTCCGACGCCTGCCGGACGACCCACGAGCCCGCCTTCTGCAACCGCTTCTTCAGCGGCGAGAAGTGCTCGATCGAGTCCGTCTCGCGGTCGCCGACGACCATGTCGGCGCTGCCGGCCAGGATCGGCGCGACGAGCTTCGGGATGTCGTGGCCGCTGTACTGGTTGTCGGCGTCGGTGTTGACCACGACGTCGGCGCCCAGCTTCAGCGATGCGTCCAGGCCCGCCTGGAACGCGGCCGCGAGGCCCTTGTTGTTCGTGAGCTTGACGATGTGGTGCACGCCGTTCGCGCGCGCCACCTCGATCGTGCGGTCAGTCGACCCGTCGTCGATGACCAGCCACTCGAGCGCGTCGAAGCCCGGGATCTCACGGGGGAGGTCCGCCAGCGTCGCCGGCAGGGTCTCCTCCTCGTTGAGGCAGGGAATCTGGATGATGAGCTTCATGGGAAGTGGGGAGGTGAGGGCACGCGGGAGGGGGAGCGCGTGCCGTACACTCGCGAGCCCAGTATCTCAGAGGTTCGGGACGTTCGTCGTCGCACGCAACACCTCCTAACCCGGGCCACTGGACCTCGACCCCGTATGGAGAGCGCGACGCTCACCTCGCCGCGCCGCGAGCCCGGCCCGTTCGCGCGGCTGCGCGCCGTGCCGGAACGCGTGTGGGCGCGTTCGGGATTCGCGCTGCTCTGCCTCGGAGCGGCCATCGGGTACCTGGTGTACCCCACCTATCCGAACTACGACTCGGCCTACTCGCTGATCTGGGGCCGGGAGCTGCTCGACGGCGCGCTGCCGTCCTTCGACGCCTACCGGACGCCGACCGAGCATCCGCTGGCCGTCGCGTTCGCCGCGATCCTCTCGCCGCTGGGCAACGCGGCGCCGCGGATCTGGCTCGGCGTCACCGTCCTCGCCTTCTGCGTGCTGGTCGCGGGCGTCTACCGGCTGGGCCGCGCGGCGTTCACGCCGTGGGTCGGCCTGATCGCGGCGCTGCTCGTCCTGAGCCGCCTGGACTACGCGTTCCTGGCCGCGCGGGGCTACATCGACGTCCCGTACCTCGCGATGGTCGCCTGGGCCGCCGCGCTGGAGACCGAGAGGCCGCGCCGCGGCGGCGCCGTCTGGGTCCTGCTCGTGCTCGCGGGCCTGCTGCGGCCGGAGGCGTGGCTGCTGCTCGGCGCGTACTGGCTCTGGTGCCGGCCGAGCGTCAAGACCACGCTGATCGCCGCGATCGCGCCCGCGATCTGGGCCCTCACCGACCTGATCGCCACCGGCGACCCGCTCTTCTCCCTGCGCCACACGAGCTCGCTCGCCAACGACCTCCAGCGCACGAAGCCCGCGTCCGAGGCGCCGTCGTTCGCGATCCACTCGCTCGACGGGACGCTGAAGTGGCCGGTCCTGCTCGGCGCGCTGCTCGGCGTCGGCCTCGCGCTCGCCTTCGCCCGCCGCCGCGCGGCCGTCGCGCTGGCGCTCACCGCCTCCGGCCTGCTCACCTTCGGCCTGATCGCCGCCGCGGGGCTGAGCGTCATCGACCGCTACCTCGCGGTCACCGCGCTCGGCCTGCTCGTCTTCGCCGGCTTCGCGATCGCCGGCTTCACGGTCCTGCCGCGCGCGCACCGCGCCCGCAAGCCCTGGATCGCCGCCGCGATCGTCGTCGCGCTGGGTGGCGCCGCGTTCACGGCCACGCATCTTCATCCTGGGTACATCGACCAGGAGCTCACCACCCGCCGCGAGCTGCGCCAGGAGCTCGCGAAGCTCGTCACCACGCCCGCCTTCGCGCTCGCCAACCGCTGCGGTCCCGTCACGGTGCCCAACCACAAGCTGATCCCCGACACGCGCTGGGTCCTCCACGCCGGCGCCGACGAGGTCCTGGCCCGCTCCAGCCTGCCGGACTTCGGCCAGCGCGAGAAGGGCGTCCAGGTCTTCGTGACCGGCGCGACCATGCTCACCAACTCGACCTACGGGCCGTTCGTCCCCGGCTCGCGCGACGATGCGCGGATCCAGGTGCCCGGCCCAGGACTCCGCCTCATCGACCGCAGTGCCCACTTCCTCGCGTATGCCGCCTGCTGAGACCGCGGCGCCGCGGGGCGGGCAGGCGCGCGTCCTCGCGCGCCGCGTGATCGGCCTGCCGTGGCCGGCCCTCGCGCTGCTCGCGCTGGCGATCGCCACCTTCGTCGGGTTCCTGCTCTACCCGACCTATCCGAACTACGACAGCTACTACTCGCTGCTCTGGGGCCGCGAGGTCCTGCACGGCCACCTGCCGAGCTTCGACGAGTACCGCTCGCCGACCGAGCACCCGCTCGCCGTCCTCTTCGGCGCGGCGCTCTCGATCCTCGGCCGCCACGGCGACCGCGTCATGGTGTTCTTCACCGAGGCGTCGTTCGTCGTGCTCTGCGCCGGGATCTACCGGCTCGCGCGGCAGGCCTTCACGCCGCTGGTCGGCCTCGCCGCCGCCGGGATCCTCTGCACGCGCTTCGACTTCCCGTTCCTCGCCGCGCGCGCCTACATCGACATCCCGTACCTCGCGTTCGTCGTCTGGGCCGCCGCGCTGGAGCTCGGCAAGCCGCGCCGCGGCGGGGTCGTCTGGGTCCTGCTCGCCTGCGCCGGCCTGCTGCGCCCCGAGGCGTGGATCATCATCGGGCTCTACTTCCTGTGGATGTGCAGCGGCGAGCTCGGACCCGCCCATGCCACCGGCGCGGTCCGCCTCAAGCGCTGGGCGCGCTACGCCACGTGGGCCGCGATCGGCCCCGTCGTCTGGGTGCTCGTCGACTTCGCGGCCACCGGCCACCCCTTCTTCTCGCTCCAGCACACGACCGGCCTGGCCGAGGAGCTGGGGCGGACCAAGGGCCTCTCCGAGGTCCCGACCGCGACGCGCAAGTTCTTCCTCAACCTGGCCAAGGCGCCGGTCCTCTACGCGGGCATCGCGGGCTTCGTCGCCGCGGTCTGGCTCGCGCCGCGGCGGGCGATCATGCCGACCGCGCTGTGGCTGATCGGGACCGGGACGTTCGTGCTCGTCGGCGTCGCCGGGCTGAGCGTCATCGACCGCTACCTGCTCGTCCCGACGTTGATGGTGATGGTCTTCGCCGCGGTGGCGCTCGGCGGCTGGACGATGCTCCGCCAGGACCTGCTGATCCGCAAGGTCTGGGCCCTCGCGTCGCTGGCGATCATCGTCTACGGCGTCGCGTTCACCGCCACGCGCGTCAACTTCCACAACTTCGACGCCGAGCTGCGGCTGCGCGGCAACTCGCACCGCTCGCTCGTCGCGCTCCTCGACCAGCCCGCCGTGCGGGCCGCGCGCCGCTGCGGGCCGGTCTCGACGCCGAACCACAAGCTCGTCCCGGACACGCGCTGGATCCTCGGCGCCTCGGCGAGCCAGGTGCTCGCGCGCGCCGACCCGGACGCCAAGGCGAAGGTGACGCGCGGCGTCTCGCTCTTCGTCGTGGACCGCGGCGCGCTCCTGCGCCAGGCGCTCGTCGCCGACACCGACGACCCGTTCGACAACGTCCCGCTGCCGGACTACCGCCGCCTCGCGTTCACCGACTACTACGCCGCGTATGTCCGCTGTTGAGGAGGCCGTGAGCGCGCAGGACCATGACGACGCCCCGGTGAGCGAGGACGCCGCCCGCGCGGCGGTCCGGCGCGCCGACCGCCGGGCGGGGCTGCGCTGGGCGCCCGCCGTGGCGCTGCTGCTCGTCGTGAGCTTCGTCCTGCGCGTGTGGGGCGCGAAGCAGGGCCTGCCCTACGCCTACAACGCGGACGAGAACGCGCACTTCGTCCCCAAGGCGATCGGGCTCTTCGGCCACGGCTGGAACCCGCACTACTTCGTCAATCCCCCGGCCTACACGTACCTGCTGCACGGCGTCTTCGCGGTCTGGTTCGGCGGCCGCGCGGGCGTCTCGAAGTCCTACGCCGCGGACCCGACCGAGGTCTTCTTCGTCGCGCGCGTCGTCGCGGCCGCGTGCGGGACGATCGCCGTCTGGCTGCTCTACCTCGCCGGGGCCAAGCTCTTCAACGACCGCCGCGTCGGCTTCCTCGCCGCCGGCCTGCTCGGCGTCGCGTTCCTGCCGGTCTTCTACTCCCACCTGGCGCTCAACGACGTCCCGACGCTCGCGCCGATCTGCCTCGCGCTCTACGGCACGGCGGGGATCGTCCGCCAGGGGCGGCTGGTCGACTTCCTGCTCGCCGGCGCGGGCGTGGGACTGGCCTGCGCGACGAAGTACACCGGCGGGATCGCCCTGCTGCCGATCGTCGCCGCGGCCGGCGGCTGGCTCGTCGGCCGGCGGCGCCTGCGCGTCTCGACGATCGTCGCCGGGCTGGTCATCAGCGCCTTCTGCGCGCTCGTGCTCTTCGCGCTGACCAACCCGTACGCGTTGCTCGACTTCACCGGCTTCCGGGACGGCCTGCAGCACCAGACCTCGGTCGCCGACGACGCGCTCGGCAAGCTCGGCCTGACCGAGGACAACGGCCTCGCCTACTACCTGTGGACGCTGACCTGGGGCCTCGGCTGGGTCCCGGCGATCGCGGCCGCCGCCGGCGTGGTGATCGTCTGCCGCGACAACTGGCGGATCGCCGCCGTGCTCGTCCCGGCGCCGCTGCTCTTCCTGCTCTTCATGGGGACGCAGGAGCGCTTCTTCGGCCGCTGGCTGATGCCGGTCTTCCCGATGGTCTGCCTGCTGGCGGCCTACGCGGTGCTGCGCATCATCGGGATCGTCGCGGGCCGCCGGCCGGTCCTGGTCCCGACGCTGCTCGTGCTCGGGACCGCCGCGCTCTGCGGCCAGGGGCTGATCGCCTCGCTGCACATCGGCCAGGTGCTCTCCCGCGACGACACGCGCAACATGACGCGCGCGTGGCTCGTCGCGCACGTCCCGCCGAAGACGAAGATCGTCGTCGAGCCGGTCGTCCCCGACGGCTGGGCGCAGGACATCGGCCACCCGTCGCCGTTGACCAGCAACGGCAACCGCTGGGTGAAGTTCCCGACGAGCCGCTCGAACATCGCCAACGACGGCTCGGAGATCCCCGGCCCGGGGCGCATCGTCAACATCGAGGACTACGAGCGGACGCTCTACCCGGGCCTCGTCGACACCTATGAGAAGGCCGGCTACTGCTGGGTCGTGGTCGGCTCCACGCAGCGCGGCCGCGCCGAGGTCGAGCCCGAGGCCGTCCCGCAGGCGCTG
>JAOPZG010000367.1 GCA_025964215.1 Conexibacter sp. | reverse complement strand
GGCGCGCTCGGCGACGTCCGGCTGGTCGGCCCGCGGCAGATGGTGGCGATGGCCACGGTGGAGTCGGCGGCGCTGCGCGACGCGGTCATGCTCGAGCCGGGGCGGTTCACGGCCGGGTTCGAGAAGGCGACGTCCGGGCTCACCAGCCTCAGCGGCGTGCCGGGAGCGCTGCTGTTCTCCGACGAGGCGTTCGGGCACTCCGGGTTCGGCGGGTCGATCGGCTTCGCCGATCCGGGCGGGCGCTTCTCCTTCGGCTACACGCTCAACCGTCACGTGGAGCATGTCCCCGGAGGGGTCGACCGCTACCAGCGGCTGATCGATGCGACCTACCGCGCGCTCGGCTACGGCGGGCGGGAGACCGGACGCTGGCGGCCGGGGGCCGCGGCATGACGGCCACCGTGCGAGCGCTGCACGCGCCGAGCGCCGGTGCGCCCCTGGAGCGCACGACGATTGCGCGGCGCGCGCTGCGCGACGACGACGTCGCGATCGACGTCCGGTTCTGCGGGATCTGCCACAGCGACCTGCACCAGGTCGCGCACGACTGGGGGCGCGGGCTGTTCCCGCTCGTGCCGGGCCACGAGGTCACCGGGATCGTGACCGCCGTCGGCAGCGAGGTGACGCGCTTCGCGGTCGGTGACCGCGTCGGCGTCGGCTGCTTCGTGGACTCGTGCGGAACCTGCGCACCGTGCCGCGGCGGCGAGGAGCCGTTCTGCGAACGCGGCGCCGTCGCCACCTACAACGGCATCGGCTACGACGGCGAGCCCACCCGGGGCGGCTACAGCGAGCACATCGTCGTCCGCGACCGGTTCGTCGTGGCGATCCCGGACGCGCTGGAGCTCGACGTCGCGGCCCCGCTGCTGTGCGCGGGCATCACGATGTACAACCCGCTCGAGCGCTGGGGCGCCGGTCCGGGCAAGCAGGTCGCGATCGTCGGGATGGGCGGCCTCGGCCATGTCGGGGTGCAGATCGCCGCGGCGCTCGGCGCGGAGGTGACGGTTCTGAGCCAGACGCGCGCGAAGGAGGCCGACGGCCTCCGGCTCGGCGCCGCGAGCTACCACGCGACCGGCGAGCCCGACACCTTCACCGCCTTGGCCGGTCGCTTCGACCTGATCGTCAACACGGTGTCCGCGACGCTGCCGCTGGACGCCTACCTCGGGCTGCTGCGCCCGCACGGCGCGCTGGTGACGCTCGGGCTTCCCTCCGAGCCGGAGACGTTCCGCGCGGCGTCGCTCGTCCTGCGTGGCCGCATCCTGGCCGGCTCGAACACGGGCGGTCTGGCGACGACGCAGGCGATGTTGGACTTCTGCGCGGCACGCGGCGTCGCGCCGCTGATCGAGCGGATCGCGGCCGACGACGTAGTCGACGCCTACGCCAGGCTGGAGCGGGGCGACGTGCGCTATCGCTTCGTCATCGACATGGGCACGCTGCGGGACGGCGCGCGGTGAGGACACGCATCGTCGCGTCCTGCAGGACGCTAGGTTGCCCGTGTGGCCAAGGGCAGCGTGGAGAGCAGCGGGTCGGTGCAACTCGTCGCCAAGGTGGCACAGCTGCTGGAGGCGCTCGCCGAGCGCCCCGAGGCCAGCGTCGCCGAGCTCGCCGAGGTCGTCGATGAGCCGCGAAGCTCGCTCTACCGCCTGCTGCGGTCGCTCCGCGACGTGGGGTACGTCGAGCCCGGGTCGCGGCGCGGCACCTTCCGGCTGGGGCTCAAGCTGCTGGAGCTCGGGTCCGCCGTGGCCGACCACTTCGACGTCCGCCGCAGCGCGCTGCCCGTCATGGAGCGGCTGCACGAGGAGACGGGCGAGACCGTGTACGTCTGCGTGCGCCGCGACGACGCCGCCGTGTGCATCGAGCGGCTCGAGGGTCGCCGGGTCCAGAGCCTGGCGCTGCGCGTCGGCGGGTCGCAGCCGCTGCACGCCGGCGCCGCCTCGCGAGCGCTGCTCGCCTTCGAGGACCGCGCTGACTGGGACGGGTACTGGCGGCGCAACGCGGCGCCGCGCCTGCCCGCCCTCACCGACCGCACGCCGGTCACCAAGGGCGCCCTCTTCGCTGCGCTCGAGCGCGCCGTCGCCGAGGGCATGGCGGTCAGCGACCAGGACGTCACCGTGGGCATCGCCGCCTTGGGCGTCCCGATCTTCGACCGGTCCGGAACGCCGTGCGCGGCCTTGTCGATCAGCGGGGTGCGCGAGGAGATCCTGAACGCCGAGACCGACGCGCTGGGCACCCGGTTGCGGGAGGGCGCGGCAGAGATCTCGGCGGCGATGGGCTTCCGGACGACGCCGGTGCAGGCGGGCTGACGCCCGTCCCGCATCGCTGCGTCCCGCTGTACGGATGTAGTGACCGGCCAGTGAGATTTTGGGTTGCGCTCTCCTGCGCGAGCGCTTACTGTCTGGCGAACACTCTGTCCCTGAAGTGAGAATGGAGGCCGGTCGATGACGACCGTTACCAACGAGGACGCCGAGCGGATCCGGGAGCGCGCCCGATTCATCCGCGAGGAGACGATCCGCCTGATCTCGATCGCCAAGGTCGGGCACTACGCGTCGGCGTTCTCGTGCGCCGAGCTCCTCGCAGCGCTGTACTACGACGTGCTGCGCCTCCGGCCGCAGGAGCCCGGCTGGCCCGATCGCGACCGCTTCCTGTTCGGCAAGGGTCACGCCGCCGTGGGCTGGTACCCGATCCTCGCCGACCTGGGGTACTTCCCCAAGGAAGAGCTCGACGGCTACACCCGCCTCGGGAGCCCGTTCGGCGACCACCCGGACATGCGCCGCGTCGTCGGCTGCGACTTCTCCTCCGGCTCCCTCGGCCACGCGCTCTCGACGGGTCTCGGCATGGCGATCGCCGGCAAGATGCGCCACCGCGACTACCGCGTCTTCGTCATGCTCGGCGACGGCGAGCTCCACGAGGGGCAGATCTGGGAGGCGGCGATGGCGGCCGGCCACCGATCGGCGAGCAACCTGATCGCGATCGTCGACCGCAACGAGCACTGCCTCGACGGGCGCGTCGACGACATCGTCGGGCTCGAGCCGCTCGCCGCGCGCTGGGAGGCGTTCGGCTGGAGCGTGAGCGAGGTCGACGGCCACGATCCCAGCGCCGTGCTGGAGGCGCTGCGGGGCATCGCCGACGACGAGGAGCGCACGCGGCCGGCGGTCCTGATCGCCCACACCGTCAAGGGCAAGGGCGTGGGGTACATGGAGTCTGAGATCGGCTGGCACCTCGGCTACCTCGTCGAGCCCGACGAGCAGCGCGCGCTGGCCGAAGTGCGGGGTGCGGCATGAGTACGTCGGCCGACCTGCACGAGGGCTCCTGGCACCTGCTCAGCGTCCTCGATCAGTCTCCAGGGCTGCACGCCCTGGGCGACACCCTCGCCGACCTGGCCGACGAGGGCCACCCGATCGTCGCCTGCACCGCGGACCTGAAGTACTCCAACGGGCTCAACCGCTTCGAGGAGCGTCACCCGGACCGCTTCCTGCAGTTCGGCATCTCCGAGCAGAACATGGTCACCGCCTCGGGCGGGATCGCGTCGTGCGGAGAGGTGCCCTACGTCGCCACGTTCGCGTCGTTCCTGGCGCTGCTCTGCTGCGAGCAGATCCGGATGGACGTCGCCTACCCGGGCCTTCCGGTGCGCCTGATCGGCCACCACGCCGGCATCGCGCTCGGCTTCTACGGCACCTCGCATCACGCCACCGAGGACCTCGCGATCATGCGGAGCATCCCCGGGCTCAGCGTCGTCGCGCCGGCCGACGCGGCCGAGCTCGCCGCGGCGCTCCGCGCCACGGTGGACCATCCCGGGCCGATCTACTTCCGCCTGGGACGCGGCCGGGAGCCGCGCGTCTACGAGGACGGCACCGAGTTCGTCCTCGGCGAGGCCAGGTCCCACTACGAGGGCTCGGAGCTGACGGTCGTGGCGACCGGCTCGACGGTGCACCCGGCGCTGATGGCCGTCGAGGCGCTGCGAGCCCGCGGGCAGGACGTCGGGCTCCTGGCGGTGCCGACGATCAAGCCGTTCGACCGGGAGCGGGTGCTGGCCGCCGCCCAGGGCTCGCGGCGCCTGCTGACGGTCGAGGAGCACAACGTGGTCGGCGGCCTGGGCGGGGCCGTCGCCGAGGTCCTGGCGCAAGCCGGCGCGGGCACGCCCCTCACCTGCCATGGGATCCCGGACGAGTACTGCCTCATCGGACCGCCCACGCACCTCTACCGCCACTACCGGCTCGACGCGGAGGGGATCGAGGCGGTCGCCCAGGAGCTTCTGTGAGCCACGCTGAAAGGTAGCCACACGTTCGCTCGCCCACGCGTTGACGTCTCCGACGTCGGCGTGCGGGCGTGGCGAGCCGGATCCGGACGGCGTCTGACCCACCACGCCGCGGCGCTTCGACGGCCGCTGCGCTCGTTCCTCGACCACTATGGGCTCAGCGCGGGAGCTGGCGCTCAGCCCGATCGGCGAAGGTCACTCGAACGTCACGTATCTCATCCGCCGCGAAGGCGGCTCGACGTCCGGGACGCCGCCGAGCTCGTCGAGGCCCGCCGCGGCGAACTGGACGCTCGCAGACGTGCTGATGTCGCCTTGGATGAAGGTGGCGGCCTTCGGTGTCTCGTCGGTCAGGTTGCGCGCCGTGGTGACGACGGTCGCGCCCCCGTCGAGGAGCCGCTGGACGATGGCCGCACCGATGCCGCGAGACCGCAAGATGCTTGGACCGGGCGTTCAGAGTCAGGCGTCACGGCCGGCGCCCACCGCTCAGCGCTTGACCTTGAGCGTCAGGTGGTGGCTGGTCGCGTGGCCGCCGGCGGGCGTGAGCTTCACCGAGACCGCCAGCTTGTTGTGCTTGTGCTTGAGCAACTTGCGACCGCCGGCGTTGAGCTTGACCTTCACCTTGGTCTTCTTGCCGTCCGCGATCGTGTAGCGGGTCGACCCGACGGTCTTGCGGATCGCGGTGATCGTGATCCTGCCCACGCACCGCGCGCCGCTGGGGCAGGAAAGCGTCAAGGTCACCGTTCCGTCTGCGCTCGTCGAGACGGAGCCGTCGAGCTTCGGCGCCTTGGACGTGGCGGCAGCGGTGGGCGTCGAGGCCGGGGTCGCAGCCGGGACGCTCGGTGCGACGCCGCTCCCACCCGCGCCGCTCCCACCCGCGCCGCTCCCGCCCGCACCACCCGGCGTGCCGGCGGTGCTGCCGTCGCTTACCGGTCCGAGCGCGTTGGTGCTCAGAGGGCCCTGCTGGGTGAGACCGATGCCGATGGTCTCGCGCGCGGCGACGTAGGTGCCCACGTCGACCGCGGACAGCGTGTAGCTCGTGCCGGTCACGCCCGCGATCGCCGTGCAGCCGTCCGCGGGCTGCGAGCAGCGGACCCAGTCGCGGGTCCGCCACGCCTGCGTGTTGGGCACGTCGGCCGGCGTTGCCGTCAACGCCTGACCGAGGATGGGCGTCCCCGCCAGGCTCGGCGCGGCGCCGGGGGTGAGCGGAGCGGCGAGCGTGCTGGCCCTGCCCACGGTGTCGCCGGCGACGCACAGCGTGCTCGACGGGCAGGCGATGGCGCTCGGCGCGCCGAGGCGGGTGATGGCGTGGATGTTGACCGGTGCGGTCCAGTTCACGCCGTCGGTCGTCGTGAACACGTTGTCGCTCTGGTCGATCGCTCGGCAGGTGGTGCCTGAGCAGCTCGATCGCAGTGCCTGGCTGGAGATCGACTGTGTCGAGGCCCAGCTGTTGCCGTCGTATCTCGTCGCGTTGCCACCGCCGTCGGTCGCCAGGCAGAAGGCCGACGAGGTGCAGCTGAGGCTGACGACGGCGTTGACCGTGGAGCCGAACGGGGTCGCGTGCCCCGCCCACGACGAGCCGTTCCACGTCGCGTAGCGCTCGCCCGCGCTGCCGAAGGCGATCTCCACGCAGGACGTCGTCGTCGCGCACGCGACCTGCGTGACATGCGAGAAGCCGCTGGGCTGCGTCAGCGCGAGAGCGGCGCTCCAGCTGCCGCTGTCGTAGGTGTAGACCTTGTTGTCGCCGTCGGTCACCACGCAGAAGGCCGACGTCGGGCACGACACGGACTGCAGCGTGGGGGAGCCGTTGACGTCGCTCGGCGAGCCGAACGTGCCCGCGTTGTAGGTGAACGCGTGGCCGGCGTTGTCGATGACCATGCAGAGCCGTGTGCCAGACACGCACGACACCGCGGTATAAGCCGTCGCCGACGGGTCCGGGGACGCGGTGAGCCGCGGCCCTCCGTCCTCGACCGCCACGCTCGCGCCGACGCCGAGGCACAGCGTCGCCGAGGCACACGACACGCCGTTGAGCTGCGTGCCCCCCGTGACGTCGGACGCGGCCTGCCACGCCGGGTTCGCCGCACCGGCCGACCCGGCGAGCACCAGCACGCCCATCACAGCCAGCGCCCCGATCAGCAGGCGATGGACAGATCGCATCGACACGAGCATGCGCGGGATCCTCGCGGCGCCGGGCATCCCGCGCAACCCCCACACGTCGAGGACCTGGCCGTGCTTCGAGGTCAGGCAGGTGGGGTGGATCACCGGGGCTCGTGCCGGCAGACGGGTGGTCGGCGCCCGGCAAGGCGTGCCATCGGCGCCAGCACGCGAAAGAGGACGTGTTGGATGATGGCCGGCGGCGTGGCGAGCACGGCGTGCTCGGAGGTGGTCGCCCACACCGCCGCGATGTCGAGCAGGCCGGGCATGGCCTTGGCGTTGACCCGCCCTTCCTGGGCGAAGGCCAAGTACACCTCGTAGAACCGCTCGGTGCCGGTGAGCGCCGGGCGGAACGAGAAGCGCACCCGCAGCTCCTCCTCCCCGGCGTTGGCGAACGTGTGCTTGGTCCCCTTGGGGACGTCGATCGTGCCTCCCGGTCCGAGGACGTGCTGGGTGCCGTCGACCTCGAACGCCGCACGACCGGCGAGCACCTCGAAGTGCTCGTCCTGTTGCGGATGGACGTGGGCCACTCCCGCGAAGCCTCCCGGCGGGAAGATCCCTACGGCGACGAACACCTCCCCGCCCGAATCCGCGGCGGTGACCTCGAGGATCAGCCTCTGCCCGGTCACCGGGTTCTCGATGACATCGCCGGCGTCTGCCGTCACCACTCCAGACCTGCTCGCGTCTACGGCTCCGCCGGGCCGGCGCGCTGCGCACGGAGGCAGCCGGCCCTCATGACGAGGAGTCGTCGGCGGGGATCGATCGTCAGCAGTGCGTCCTCGCCTCGGCGTGGATCGGGGGCGTGTCGCGGATCCGGTCATGTAGCGTCGCGCCGTGGCCAGCGTTGGGGAGACGATCGAGAACCCGGTCAACGGCGAGTCGATCACGTGGATCGAGACCGCGCGCAGCAGCGCGGGTGAGCTGCTGGCGTTTGACCTCTCGCTGCGGCCGGGCGCCGGCGTGGCGGCGACGCACCGTCATGTTCGCCAGGAGGAGCGCTTCGACGTCCAGGCCGGAGCGATCGGGCTCGAAGTGGCGGGAGCCCAGCGCACGCTCGGTGTGGGCGAGGGGGCCACCGTCCCGATCGGCGTCGCTCACCGCTGGTGGAACGTCGGTGAGGGCGAGGCCCTGGTGCGCGTCGAGCTTCGGCCCGCGCTGGACACCGAGACGTTCTTCGAGGTCCTCTTCGGGTTGAGCCGGGACGGCAAGACCAACCGCAAGGGCATCCCCGGCCTCCTGCAGATCGCCGTGACGGTCCGCGCCCTCGGCGACTCCTGCTCGACGCTGGTCATGCCTCCTCCCGCCGTGCAGCGCGTCGTGTTCGCGCTGCTGGCCCCGATCGGCCGGCGCCGCGGCCGCCGGGCGACCTACGCGGAGTACAGCCCGGGCCATCCGAGCCTGTCGTCGCAGTAGCGGCCGATACCCGTTCGTTGCGCGCCAGTGCCGGCCGGCTCCGCGAGTCGCGTATGCGGCATAGAACCTCGAGCGCACGGAGCTCGCGCGTCGAGAGCGGACCGACCCTTCTCGCCTAGGCTTATCGAGCGTCGGTGATGTTCTCCGTTCCCGTAGTGGTCACGAGATCTCTCCGCCGGCGATCGTCGTACACGTCGACTGGGCTCGCGGTCGGCGCGCAGGCCGCCGTCGTCTTCCCTTTAGAAGCGAGCGCCCGAGGCTCAGTGGACCCGGAGATGCGGACGAGGTCGAGCGGTTGGTCGGCGTGTCGCGCGAGCTGCTGCGCTCGCAGCCGCTGGTGGTCCTGGTTCACCCACGACTATTCGACGAGGCCCGCGACCTCGAACCCTCCAGGCTGCTGGCGCCGCGTCGATCTTCCACGAGCGATCACGGTGCTGGACACCATGGGCGGTGGGGCTGGAAGACGGCCCACCGCGTGCCTGTCCGATGCGCTGGCGGAGGGTGTGTCGAGGGCCGGACGCGGCCCGCCCGTCCGTGGTTCAGCACGGAGCGAAGCGAGGTAGTGCCCGCGCCGGCATCTCCTCAGCGCCCACCGACCGAAGGGAACCCACTGCGATGAAGGCCGTGACCTACAACGGACCACGCGACGTCAGCGTCAGCGAGGTCGACGACGCGCGCATCGAGATCGGCACCGACGCGATCGTGCGGATCACCAGCACCAACATCTGCGGATCCGACCTGCACATGTACGAGGGCCGCACCGACTTCGAGCAGGGACGCACGTTCGGCCACGAGAACCTGGGGCAGGTCGTCGAGGTCGGCGACGCGTGTCAGAAGGTGCAGGTCGGCGACTGGGTCTGCCTGCCCTTCAACATCGCCTGCGGCCACTGCGCCAACTGCGAGCGCGGCCTCACGAACTACTGCCTCGTCGCGCAGCCCGGCGAGAACATGGCGGGTGCGGCCTACGGGTTCGCCGACATGGGTCCGTGGCAGGGCGGTCAGGCGGAGTACCTGCGGGTGCCGTGGGCCGACTTCAACGCGCTGCGCCTGCCCGAGGACGCCGAGGACAAGCAGGATGACTACGTGATGGTCGCCGACATCTTCCCGACCGGCTGGCACGC
>JAOPZG010000366.1 GCA_025964215.1 Conexibacter sp. | reverse complement strand
GCCGGCGAGCGCCGTGCGCAACTCGGCGAAGGAGCGCGCGCTCAGCGTGCGCCCGCCGATCCCGGGGAGGTAGGCCATCGGCCCGTTCGGCGGCGAGGTCGCGCTGTCCTCGGGCAGCACGAAGCCCTGGGGATCGGACGACACGTTGACGAAGAGCCCGTCGGCGAGCAGGCCGTCGGCGGTGTCGTGGCCGCTCGCGTCCACGTACCTCCACGTCTGCCCGTCGGTCGGCACGACCACCGAGCTCCCGGCGCCGACGGGCATGCCGCGCGTCCGGTAGGGATCGCGCAGGCTCGTGCCGTCCACGTGCCAGCCGAGCTGGCCGAGGCGGGTGATCTCGGCGACCTCGTCGCCGCCCTCGGCGATGACCTGGTCGCGGTCGTTGACGCGGCCGGCCCAGAGGACGGTGACGCGATCGTTGGAGTCCGGGCCCTGCCAGGTGTGGTCGAGGCCGTCGTCCTCCTTCGCCTTGGCCGTCGCCTTGCGGAACGCGGAGACGGCGCCGTCGATCGCCTTGTCGTCCTTGGCCAGCGAGCCGCGCAGCGGGAAGCCGACGGCCGGGTCGCCGCGCTCGACGCGACCCGCGCCGCCGCCCTCATCGCCGCCGCAGCCGGCGAGCAGGAAGGCGGCCGCGACCACGGCCGCCGCGATCGGGACAGGAGCGCGTCGGGGCATCCCGATGGGACGTACCCATTCGGCAGGTTTGCTGAGCGCTGGGTCAGACCCGGGCCACGACGACGCGGCTGGCGAGGCGGGAGAGCGTGTCGCGGTCGCGTGGCGGCAGGTCGGCGGCGAGCTCGGTGATGCGCTGGTCGACGAGGGCCGTGAGCTTCGCGGCGATCCTGCGGCCGCGGGCGGTGAGGCGGACGTGGACGGCGCGGCCGTCGTGGGTGGCGGCCTTGCGCGCGACGAGGCCGCGGGCCTCGGCGCGGTCGACGAGGCCGGTGACGCTCGACTTCTCGAGGCCCAGCGCGCGGGCGAGGTCGAGCATGCCGGGCTCGCGGTCGCGCAGGATCCCGAGCAGGCGCAGCTGGACGATCGAGAGGTCGTGGGCCGCGGCGACGGCGCCGAGCGCGGCCTGGACGGCGAAGGAGAGCTGCACGAGCGCGTCGGTGAGGCCGAGGTCCTCGGGGTGGGTCGTCGTCATCGCCCTCGCAGCTTAGTACCTGGCACGTACTACTATGGTTCTTGCCACCAACTACCTGAGGGGACCCGATGCACGCCGCCGTCGTCCGCGCGTTCGATCACCCGCCGCGCTACGAGGAGATCGACCTGCCGGCGGCTGCCGGCGAGGACGCGCTGACCCTCGACGTCCTCGCCGCGGCGCTCCACCACCGCGTGCGCTCGATGGCCGACGGCACGCACTACGAGAGCACCGGCGAGCTGCCGCTGATCCCGGGGATCGACGGCGTCGGCCGCGACGCGGACGGCCGGCTGCGCTACTTCGTCCTGCCCGACACGCGCTTCGGGTCCATGGCCGAGCGCGCGGTGATCGACCGTCGCCGCAGCGCGGTGCTCCCCGACGGCGTCGACCCCGTGACGATCGCCGCGGCGATGAACCCGGCGATGTCGTCCTGGATCGCGCTGCGCAAGCGCATCGACCTCGCGCCGGGCGCGCGCGTGCTGGTGCTCGGCGCGACCGGCAACGCGGGGCAGATGGCGGTGCAGATCGCCAAGCACCTCGGCGCCGCGCACGTCGTCGCGGCCGGGCGCGACGCGGGGCGGCTCGCGGCGCTCGCGGGCGTCGGCGCCGACGCGTTGGTGTCCTTGGAGGGCTCGCCGGAGGCGGTCGACGCGGCGCTCGGCGGCGCCACGACGGAGGTCGACGTCGTCCTCGACTACCTCTGGGGTTCGGTCAGCCAGCGCGTGCTGCCCGCCGTGCTCACGGCGCGCCGCGACCGCGGCCGGCCGCTGACGTGGATCCAGATCGGCTCGGTCGCGGGCCCGGAGATCACGCTCCCTTCGGCGTGGCTGCGCGCCGCGCGCGTCCAGCTCGTCGGCAGCGGCCAGGGCTCGGTGCCCGCGCGGGAGATCGTCGCGGAGCTCCCCGGCCTCGCGACGCACATCACCGACAGCGACTACGCGATCGACGCGGTCGCGCAGCCGCTCAGCGACGTGGAGCGGATCTGGCGCGCGCCGGCCGGCGCGCGCCGGACGGTGCTCGTGCCCTAGCGCCGGCGCGGGTCGGCGAAGGCGCCGTGGGCGTCGTTGCCCGTCCCGCGGCGGTAGGCGGCGAAGGAGTGGTACGTGATGGTCTTCCACTGCCAGCTCGGCGCGGCGGTCGTCCACCAGTCGTTGCCGTCGACGACGTTGCCCGCGTTCTCGGTGTAGGGGTTGGCCATCAGGATGCCCTGGTCGCCCGCGACCACGACGTTGTCGATGATCTGCGAGTCGAACACGCGGAACTGCAGCAGGATCTCGCCGGAGCCGGTGTGCAGCGTGTCGTTGTTGCGCAAGGTGTTGTGGATGACGCGGGCGTTGACGGTGCTGCCGCGCTCGCGGTCGTAGCCGCCCATCGCGAGGCCGATCGAGGTGCTGTCGGCGAGCAGGTTGTCGCGGGCGAGGATGTTCGCGGCCGAGCCCTCGGGGTGCTCGCTGGCGATCTCCAGCGCGATGTTCGAGCGCAGCAGCGTGTTGCGCTCGATGACGATGTCCTTGCCGCCGTCGATGTAGATCGCGTCGGCGCAGCGGCAGTTGCCGTCGTCCTCCTCGTAGGCGGGGTTGCCGATCGTGTCGATGTCGGTGACCAGGTTGTCGGCGATCACGCCGTCGCGCGCCTGGTCGTCGCGGGGCGCCTTGCCCTCGAAGCCGATCGCGTCGATCCCGATGTTGTCGTTGCGGTAGACGTGGTTGCGGGTGATCCTCCAGCCGCGGACGTTGCCGTTGACGACGACCGACTCGCTGGAGCCGAGCTTGTTGTCGTGCACGGCGTTGCCGTCGATCGTGACGTCGTGGATCGGCGCGACGCCCGAGGTGCCGTAGACCGCGATGCCGTGGGCGTCGGCGGCGTGGGTCCGGATGTCGTGGACGTCGAGGCCGGTCAGCGCGATGTCGTGCGCGGTGCCGGTTACGAAGACGCCGGCGGGGACGAAGGCGTCGGCGTCGTCGTGGAAGTGCGCGAGCTCGAGCCCGCGGACGCTCAGGTAGCTGCGGCTGTCGATGGTGAGCAGGCCGGCGATCCCGGTGAACGGGCCGAGGCCGACGCCGTCGAGGAGCACGTGCTCGCTGCCGTAGTTGCGGAAGGTGATCGGCGCGCCTGGCGCGCCGGAGACGTGGACGACGACGCGCTCGTGGTAGGTCCCGCCGCGGATCTGCACGGTGCTGCCGGGCGTCGCGGCGTCGGCCGCCTTCTGGATCGTGCGCCAGGGCCGGGCGAGCGTCCCGGGGCCGGCGTCGTTGCCGCTCGGCGCGACGGCGTACTGGCGGGCTGGCTGCTGCCCGAAGCCGCCGGAGGTGGCGGAGGCGGCGCAGCAGAGCAGGGCGATCGCAGACGGAAGCATATGATCACTTTTGATCGAATGACGACGAAGCGCGCAGACTAGAGCAGGTCTCCGTGAGATGCAACGGCGTCACGGCTGGACGGCGACGAGCACCACCGCGTGGCCGTCGCGGCCGTGAGGATGGGGCCAGCGATCCGCGAAGACGACCTCCATCGGCGCCAGCCACGAGCGCACCTCGTGGGCGTCGAGCGCGTGGGGCTCGGTCGGCGTGGGGGTGTGGTCGACGTCGAAGTTGAGGATCAACGTGCCGCCCGGCCGCAGCAGCCGCCGCGCCTCGGCGAGCGCGGCGCGCGGGTCGTCCACGTGGTCGAGGCTGTTGCGGGCGAGCACGACGTCGGCGCTGCCCGACACGAGCGGGATCGCTTCGGCGCGCGCGGCGAGGTAGATCGCGTCGGAGGCGAGCAGGAGCCCGGCGTCGGCGAACCGCTGCGCGAGCGGGTCGACGCCGATGCTCACGCGCGCCGGGCAGGCGTCGGGGAAGCCGAGCGCGCCGGGTCCGATGTCGACCACCACCTTGCCGTCGAAGAAGATGGTGTCCTTGATCCCGGACTCGCGCAGGACCATCGCGACGGCGTCATGCGCCCGCTCCCAGCGCTGATCCTCGCCGGCCGCGGGGTCCCATTCCCGCAGCCACCACGCGAGCTCCTCGTCGGCGTTGACGGCAGCCGATGGGCGGAGTCGCTGGCGCAGACGCAGGTGGGCGCGGAGCCGGGTCAGGACGGGCATGACGGTGAGGACGGCTGAGCAGCGCGGATGTTGCGCGCATCAGCGCGGTGCCCGCCAGACGAACATCCCGGCGCGCTGCTCGCCGGTGAGGCCCAGCTCCGCGACGGCCTGCGCGACGCCCGGGAAGTCGGGGTGGTCGTAGTCGTGGAAGATGACGATGCCGCCGGGGGCGAGCCGCGGCCGCCAGGCGCGCCACTCGTCGACCGTCGCCTGCCGCTCGTGGCTGGCGTCGACGAAGAGGACGTCGACCGGTTGCGCGTCGAGGGTCGCGGCGGCGAGCCCGGTGGTGCGCAGCAGCGCGATCCGCGCGCAGGTCGCGGGGGAGAGCAGGCGCAGGTAGCGGTCGCGGCCGGGCTGGACGTTCGGGTCGCAGGTGATCACGGTGCGTCGCGGGTCGGCGAGGGCCAGCGCGGCGGCCGTCCAGCCGGTGGCGGTGCCGAGCTCGACGACGCGCCGGCGCCCGCGCGCCAGGCGCACGAGCACGACGAGCTGGTGCGGTGCGGCCATGCTCCGCAACGTGAAGTGATCGTGGCGGCTGATCGCCACGCAGAGCGCGCGGGCATGGAACCACGTGACCCGCGCCGGGAGCGCCGGCGCCGCGACGGCGAGCCGCAGGAGCAGCCGGAGGTGGAGGCGGGCGGGCATGCCGGCTCGAACGAGCCGGCGCGGCGCTTGTTGCCCTTAAGGCGCCGCGCGCGCCGCGATCCCGACGAGGTGGTCGTTGAGGCGGCGCATCGCGAGGCGGTGGAGCGGCGGGCAGAGCCGTTGCGCCCAGAGGCCGACCCCGCCGGCGGCGTTCGGATCACGCAAGACACCGCGGGCGGCCGAGCGATCATGCGCCTCGCCGTCCACGACGTCCTCCCGTCGCTCGGCGCCTACGACGAGGCCCTGACGAGCGACGCGCAGACCGGCATGCCCATCCGCTACGCCGGCGGCCCCACCGGCAGACGCCCGGCACCGACATCACCTACGAGGTCTCCCGTGTGGACGCGGCGGTCCTCGGGCACTGAGCGCCGTTGAGCAGGCGGCGAGTTCCACGAGGCGGCGCCGGCCCGCCGCCGGCGCCCGGCGGTGATCGTGACGCCGGTGGGGTCGCGACCGGCTGCCCGGGTAGGCCGGGGGCATGACGCCGTTCGGCAAGCTCGACTCGATGCTCGTCCACTCCGAGGATCCGCTCAACGCGGAGTCCGCCCGGGCGCCGCTGGCCGAGCACGCGCTCACCCCGGCCGACCGGTTCTACGTGCGCAACCACGGCCCGGTCCCCGAGCCGGCGCCCGGCGCGTGGCGGCTGCGGATCGGCGGCCTGGTCGGTGAGGAGCTCGAGCTCTCGCTCGCCGACCTGCGCGACGGCGACCTGCAGCGGCGCGAGGTCGCCGCGACGCTGCAGTGCGCGGGCAACCGGCGCTCCG
>JAOPZG010000318.1 GCA_025964215.1 Conexibacter sp. | reverse complement strand
CGCGCGCTCCGCACATCGGCGATGCACCGCGGGCCGGGTCCGTAGTTGCCCGGCGACGGCGCCCCCGCCGCTACGCGATCCAGACCGCCCCGCGCGCCCCCGCCACGCGCGTCTTCGCGCCCTTCTTCTTCTTGGCCTTGGCCTTGACGCCCTTCAGCCGCGCGGTCGCGCGGGGGCCGGCGACGCCGTTGTGGTCCTCGCCGTGGACGACGACGGTCGCGGAGACCGTCTTGGCGACGCCGGCGATCGTCGCCTTCGGCGCCTTGGGCAGCAGCACGAGGACGCGGCCGTCCGACAGCGACGCGTTCACCACGAAGCGCTTGGACTGCGCGTCCTTGGGCCACGAGACCACCAACTTGGTCCCGGAGCGGCGGATGCGGAGCTTCGGCTTTGCCGGGCGCAGCGGCGGCGGCGCGGTGTAGTGGGCGATGACGAGCGTCTTGCGCGGGATGCCGTTCTGGGTGACCTGGGCGATGATCTCGCGCGTCCCGCCGGCGCCGTCGGTCGGCATGAACGTGATCACGCCCTTGGTCTTGGCCTTGACGTCGGCGATCGCCGCGCCCAGCCCGCCCTTGCCCTGCTCGGCGAACGCGACGGTCTGGCCGGGGATCGGATCGATCTTGTAGGTCAAGACCTCCTTGCGCCCGGCGCCGCGCGTCACCTTCGCGGTGACCTTCGGGTCCGCCAGCCCGTCGGCCGTGCGCAGCTCGGTGATCGGCGTCGAGTCGGCCTCCGGCACGATCTTCCAGACGCCGGCCTTCGGCGCCTTGACGTCGAACCACGTCAGCCGCGACGGCACCGACTGGAAGGCATAGGCCTTGCTCGTGTTGATCGGCGCGTTGGGCTCCGGCTCGACGCGCGTGCCGTCGGGGCCGACGAGCGCGACGTGCGGCGGCCCGTCCTGGCCGATCACGCCGACGACCCCGGAGGGCAGGCCGGCCTTGAACGTCACCGACCGCTCGGCGCCGGCCTGCGCGCTGTGCGCCGAGGCGCTCACCGCGCGGTAGTCGCCGACGTCGCAGCCGAGCGGCATCAGGTCGAGGTGGGTGATCAGGTACCCCGGGTTGATCAGCCCGAGCACGAGGTCGTCGCCCCAGGTGATCCCCGCGCCGATGTCGGCCACCAGCGCATGCGCGCACGCCGCGAAGCCCTTGGAGGAGAACAGGATCCGCCCGCCGAGGCAGAGCCCCGCGCAGACCTCGGCGTGGCCCTCCAGGTTGAAGGCCTTGTGGTAGAACCAGCCGTCGAAGCCGCCGTCGGCCGTGAACGGGCCGAACGAGGCGTTCACGCTGGCGCCCGCGGAGATGTGGCCGTCGGTGACGTACTGGAGGTAGGCCTTGGCGATCGGGATCCCCATCACGCTGCCGACGCCGTCGGCGCGGATCGTGACCGGCGCGTTGTCGGGCAGCGTGACCGACAGGTCGCCGTCGACCTTGACCACGCGGTCCGACCCGGTCTCCGAGAGCGGCGGCCCGGCGCCGATCGTGAGCCCGCCGCTGAGCTTGAGCGGGTCCTGCTCGAGCGAGGCGCGGATCTCGGTGAGGTAGGCGACGCTGAACGGGTCGAGCGGGAAGCCGGGCGCGGGCGGGCTGAACGCGCCGGCGAGCTTCGTCAGCGTCCCGTCCCGGAACTCGATCGAGGCCGCCAGCTGCATGCCCGGCGGGATCGAGAGCTTGAGCGAGCCGCTCCACAGGCTGCCGTCGGGGTCGAAGCCGAGCGACGCGTCGGCGAGGTCGAGCGGGCCGAGCTTCGCCGCCTTGAACGCGAACTTCAGCTCGCGCACGTGGAGGCTCGCGATGTTGTCGGAGCGCAGCACGAGGTCCGCCGTCACGCCGCCGAGGAGCTTCGGCAGGCCGACGTTGCCGTCGATCTCGACCGCGCCGCGCACGAGCTTGACGTCGGCGCTGCCCACGAACTTGAAGCCGAAGACCGTCGAGCCGAGCTTGCCGACGTCGATCGTGCCGAGGTCGAAGATGTTGCCCTTGGGGATCGCCCAGTCGATCGCGCCGCTGAAGAGCTTGACCGGGCTCGTCTTGCCGACCGAGATGTTCACCGGGCCGGTGGAGCTGACGCGCAGCTTGGTCGGGTCGAAGCGGATCTCGGCGCCCGCGATGTCCATGCCATTGACATGCACGCCGCCGGTGGCGACGAAGACCGCGCCGTCCATCTTGAAGCAGGCGTCGGCGACGACGTCGAGCGCGGCCATCTGCAGGACGCGGCAGCGCTTGTCCTCGGGCGAGGCCGGCGCCGTCGGCGGGGGCGGGGTGGCCGCGGGCGGCGTGGTCGCCCCTCCGCCGTCGCCGGGCGGCGTGGTCGTCCCGCCGCCCCCGGTGTCGCCGCCGCCCGGGTTCGGGTCGACCGGCGTCGGCGGCGTCGTCCCCGGCAGCGTGACGTCGCCGAAGGTGTAGTTGTAGCCGTTCTGATAGGCCTGCCAGGACCAGCCGACCAGGCCACCGAAGCCCTGCGCGCCGGTGGACTCCCCGAGCCAGGGGTCGAGGTCGGTCGACTGGCCCCTGTTGCCGAAGCTCCCGTAGGGCCCGAGGTCGCGGTGCTGGTCGTCGGGGCGGGGGAGGAACTCGTTCGCGCTCCAACCCACGCCGTCGTCGGAGGTCATGTACTGGACGTGGTTGCGCGGCGGCCCCGGTTCGCTCCCGGGCAGCGAGCGGACGAAGTGCAGCCGCCCGTTGGCCTGGTCCTCGACGAGGTTGGCGTTGGCGTCGAGGCGGTTGGCCACCCACGTCGAGTTCGTGCCGAAGCCGCCGCCCACGCTGAAGTCGGGGTCGGGGATCTTGGTCGCCGCGCCGAGCGTGGAGCCCTCGAGCCGCCGGATCCGCCACTCCTTCGTGAACTGCGCGTCCGGGTCCGGCGTGTAGCGGTACATCAGGAACGTGCCGAGCGGGCCGCTGACGAGGTGCGGCTGGTCGGCGTTCGTCTCGCTCGGACCGGCGAGCGCGGTCCACTTCGAGGCGTCGTTGATCTGGGTCTGCGTCGTGTCCTCGGGGTGCTCGTACTGCTTCAGCGCGATCTTGCCGTCGGGGTCGACCCAGGCCACGACGAACTCGCCGGGGCCGCGCTGCACGATCGCGGGGTGGTCGCCGCCGCCGTTGCGGGTGCGCTCGTCGCTGTCGTCGGTCATGCGGGCGAGGTCGTTGGTCTTGACGATCCCGAGCGGCGCGCCCTGCACGAAGACGCCGCCGTGGTACGTGGGGTTGGCGGTGTCGTAGGGGGCGTAGACGCTGAAGACCGAGACGATCCGGCGCTGGGCGAGGTCGAGGACCGACGACGACCAGGTGGAGTTGGCGGTGTTCGAGAAGCTCGCGTAGGAGCGCCGCGAGATCGCCATCGGGTTCTCGGTGAAGGTGTCGCCGTTGTCGGTCGACTGCCAGATGATGTTGCTGTCGGGCGCGGTCTCGCCGCTGCCGCCGGGCGGCGCGGTGCCGCAGACGCCGTGGGTCATGACGATCACGTCGCCGAACGGCGAGATCATGATCTTCGGCGGGTCGATGTCCGGGGCCGACTGCTGGTACTCGGTGAGGCTGCACGGGTTGGTGAAGGTCTTCGTGTCCGCGCACGTCTCGGTCCCGTGCGGGATCCGGCAGTAGCTGACCGTGTCGCCCTCGAAGACGTGGTTGACGGAGACGACGTGGGTCGTCCCGTCGCGGTCGGTCACGGCGCTCGCGCCGTAGCCCGTCCCCATGTCCACGGTGGCGTTCGCGCTCGTCGCTCCGAAGCACAGGCAGAGGAGGACCGCGAGCAGGGCTGGACCGAACCGTCGCATGGTCAGACCATTCACCAAATCGCGGTCCTGGACTACTGGTCGATGGTCCAGGCGTACAACAAGCCTCGACCCCTAAGGGTCGAGGGTTCGCCCGGCGACGCCCGCGTCGTAGGCCGCGACGACGGCCTGCAACCGGTCCCGCGCGCCGGTCTTCTGGAGGACCCGCGCGACATGGGTCTTGATCGTCTCGTGGCTGACCACGAGCGCGGCGGCGATCTCGGCGTTGGAGTGGCCGCGCGCCAAGAGCTGCAGGACCTCGCGCTCGCGCGGGGTCAGCTCGGCGACCCAGGCCGGGCGGCCGGCCGCGGGCGCCGGGGGCGCGTGGGCGACGAGCTCGGCGATCACGCGGCGCGTGACCGACGGGCTCAGCAGGCTCTCGCCGGCGGCGACGGCGCGCACCGCTGAGAGCAGCTCATCGGCTGGCCCGTCCTTGACGAGGAAGCCGCTCGCGCCCGCGCGCAGCGCGTCGTGGACGTGCTCGTCGAGGTCGAAGGTCGTGAGGATCACGACGCGCGCGGGGCTGCCGGAGGCGACGAGCCGGCGCGTCGCCTCGATGCCGTCCACGCGCGCCATGCGGATGTCCATCAGCACGACGTCGGGCCGTGCCCGCGCGACGAGGTCCGGGACCTCCGCGCCGTCGGCCGCCTCGCCGACGACGTGCATCCCGTCGGCGGCGTCGAGCACCATCCGCAGGCCGGTCCGGAT